>JAGQSL010000019.1 GCA_020439525.1 Acidimicrobiales bacterium
CGACGACCACGACGACGGCGCCGACCACCACCACGGTCGCCCCGACCACCTCCGAGGCGGCCGAGGGCGCGGCGAGCCCACCGACCGCGAGCCCCGGCGAGGCGCGGCGCCCCTCGGGCGCCGACGACCGGACGCCCCTGGCGGTCGGCGTGCTGGCGACCGCCGCGGTCGCGCTCGGCGGCGTGGGCTGGCGGCGCCGGCGCAACGGCCCGGCGCCCCGCGCCTGATCAGCCGATCGGGCGGCCGAGCTGGAAGGTGGCGGCGAGGCCGGTGCCCCAGCTCCCGAAGTCGGGCGCCAGGTCGGGGAGGCCGAGCGTGCGCAGCTCGTCGGCGACGACCCCGGCGCCCAGCTCCACGCGCACCGTCGACACGTCGATCATCCCGGTGCCCATCTGCATGTGGAGCGGCGTCTCGTGGGCCCGGCCGTGGAGGTACGAGTAGCTGACGGTGTCGACCGCCATCGGATCGCCCGCCTGCTCGGGCTCGTCGAAGGAGAAGCCGACCTCGACGGACCCGCCGACGGCCATCTCGAAGCGCACCCGCCCGCCGTCGCGGCGCATGCGGAGGTCCTCGACCGTCTTCGGGAAGCCCATCACCTCGTTGCCCGCCTGGCAGGTGAAGGCCTGGTCGACGGGCATCCGGTAGACGAACGAGCCCACCACCTCGTCGCCGGCCCCCCGGGGACGGGCCAGGAAGCCGAGGTTGAGCTCGAGGTAGTCGCCCCACGGGTTCGCCTCGTAGTCGCAGAGCGCCACCACCAGCTGGGCCACCCCGTCGAGGACCTCGACGACCTCGAAGTCGTCGCCCGGCAGCAGGGCCTGGGCGGGGCCGGCCGGCACCGAGAACACCAAGGTGGCCGCGTCCATCGCCGCCACCTCCATCGGGAACGTGATCGTCTGCCCCTCGATCTCGCCCCACACCGTCGTTGCGACGTCGCTCACCGCTGGCCTCCCTCTCGTGACGAGCGCCCAGTCAACCACGGGCAGCCCGCTCCCCCGATCGAGCGCACCCCGGGCGCGACGGGTGGGTTGGGTGCGGTCGTCGGTCACATCCTCCGCCCGGCCGCTCGATAACGCGTATTATCCGAGGGTGGCGGGCCGGAGACGCCCACCGACGCTCAGGGGAACCGATGACCGATCTGCAGCAGCCCACCCGCGACTGGGCCACGACCTTCGACCACACCGACGAGGACTACGCCCAGCACGCGCCCGAGATCTGGGACGACCTGCGCCAGCGCTGCCCGGTCGCCCACGGCGAGGCCCACGGCGGCGTCTGGTTCCCGAGCCGCCACGACGACGTGTCGGCCATCGCCAACGACACCGAGCGCTTCACGTCCGAGGGCGTCATCGTCTCGATCTTCAAGCCCGAGAACCTGGCGCCCATGGGCTACGCCCCGCCCATCACGGCCGACCCGCCGTTCCACGCCGGCTCCCGACGCATCCTGCTGCCGGCGTTCTCGCCCAAGGCCATCGAGAAGCTCGAGCCCGCCACCCGCGAGACGTGCAACGAGCTGATCGACGACATCCTCGCCTCGAGCGACGACATCGTCGACGCCGCCGTCCGCTACACCCAGCACATCCCGGTGCGGGTGATCGCCCGGATGCTCGGGGTCCCGCCCGAGGACGGCGACCGCTTCCGGATGTTCATCCACCGGATCCTCGAGAAGCCCGGCACCTACAACGGCCACGTCGAGCCCGAGAACACGCTCGTGTACTACATCGACCAGACGCTCCGCGAGCGCGCCACCCGCCCGCCGCAGGACGACCTCATCGGCTACCTCATGAGCTACCGCGACGAGGACGGCAACCCCCTCCCCGACGAGCAGATCTTCGGGAACATCGGTCTGCTGATCATCGCCGGCATCGACACGACCTGGTCGGCCATCGGGGCGTCGCTGTGGCACCTCGCCCAGCACCGCGACGACCGGCGGCGCATCATCGAGGACCCGGCGGTCGTGCCCTTCGCCGTCGAGGAGCTGCTGCGCTTCTACGCGCCGGTCACCATGGCCCGCATCGCCAAGGAGGACATGGTGATCGACGGCGCCGAGATCAAGGCCCGCGACTGGCTGCTGCTCCCCTTCCCGGCCGCCAACCGCGACCCGGAGGCGTTCGAGGACGCCGGTAGTTTCGTGATCGACCGCCAGCGCAACCGCCACCTCGCCTTCGGCCTCGGCATCCACCGCTGCGCCGGGTCGAACCTGGCCCGGATGGAGCTGCGGGTGGCCATCGAGGAGTGGCTGCGGCGCATCCCCGAGTACGAGCTCGCCGACCCCGAGGGCGTGCGCTGGTCCACCGGCCAGGTGCGCGGCCCGCGCGAGCTGCCCGTCCGCATCCT
Source organism: Acidimicrobiales bacterium (assembly GCA_020439525.1). Lineage (GTDB taxonomy): Bacteria > Actinomycetota > Acidimicrobiia > Acidimicrobiales > Iamiaceae > Aquihabitans. The sequence continues at coordinate 2,335 of JAGQSL010000019.1, forward strand.
CCAGGAGGCCTGATGCGCATCGCCTACGACCGCGAGAAGTGCCAGGGCCACGGGCGCTGCTACGCCTTGGCCCCCGAGCTCTTCGATGCCGACGACGAGGGCTACGCCATCGTCCTGGTGAGCGGCGAGCTCACCGACGAGCAGCTCGCCGGCGCCCAGCTCGCCGCCGACAACTGCCCGGAGTACGCGCTCACCATCGAGCCCTGACATCGACGCGCCGCCTCACCGGGCGGCGCGGACCTCGTCCACCAGGTCGCTCATCACGAGGGCCCCCACCGCCACGTCGATGGCGTCGTCGGTCGATCCCGACAGCACCAGATCGACCTGCGGCCGACCGTCGCGCTTCTCGACGCGCCACTCCTCCACCGCCACGCTGGACGCCTCGAGCACGACGCGGACGTCGTCGGGGCTCGCGCCCGACGCCAGCCCGACGTGGACCGATCGTCGGCGAGGCGCGAAGCGCTCGAACACCCAGCGCTCCGGTATCGGGACCACGACGAGCAGCACCAGCACGATCGCGCCGACGGCGACGGCCAGCCCCACGTCGCCGACGCCCGCCGCCAGGCCGATCGCTGCGGTCACCCACATGGTGGCGGCCGTGGTGAGGTTCCGGATCGACCCACCGCGCCGGAAGATCACCCCGGCGCCGAGGAAGCCGATGCCCACCACCACCTGCGATGCGACGCGGGTGACGTCGACCTGCGCGTTGGTCGCCGACCGCTCGGTGAAGAACTCGTCGAAGCCCCGGGTGGAGATGGCACCGAACAGCGCGGCGCCCACCGCCACGGTCGCGATCGTGCGGGTGCCCGCCGGATGTCCGTCGCGCTCGCGCTCGAAGCCGATCACGGTCCCGATCACCGCCGCCACGGCCACGCGACCGACCACCTCCCACGTCGGCGACCAGTCCATGGCCGGGGGTACCCCACGAGCCGGCCCAGCAACCTCGGGTTCGGTGGGGGCGACCGGCGGGAACCGATGGTCGTGGTCAGCGAAGCGCCGTCGTGGCGCCCTCCCGATCGGCTCCTGCGCTGGGCGGCGATCTCGCTCTGTGCGCTCGCCATCGCCGGCGCTGCGGTGGCCGGGGCGCTCCTGTTGGCCCGCCTCCGGCTGGTGCTGGTGCCGGTGGTGGTGGCCACCTTCCTGACCCGGGCGCTCGCGGTGCCCGCCGACGCGCTCGGCCGCCGCGGTTGGCCGGCGCGGCGGCGCGCGTCGGTGGTGCTGCTCGGCTTCCTCGCCGTGCTCGCCGCCATCACCTGGATCGTGGCCCCGCCGCTCGCCGCCGAGGTCGACGACCTCGGCCCCACCCTCCAGGACGGCATCGACCAGGTGGAGGACTGGCTCGTCCGCGACGCCCCCATCGACCTCGACCGCCAGCAGCTGCAGGACCTCGAAGACCGGGCGGTCGACCAGCTGCGCTCGGCGGCCGCGGGCGGCGGCGGGATCGTCGAGCGCGCCCAGGTGGCCCTCGAGACCGTGGCCGGGCTGGTCCTCGCCCTCCTGCTCACCCTCTTCGCCCTGAAGGACGGGGAGCAGCTCCAGCGGTGGGCCCTCCACCGGGTGCCGCGCCACCGCCGCGACGAGGCCACGCGCATGGCCGCCGCCGGCTGGGCCGCCCTCGGCGGGTACCTGCGGGGCGCCGCGCTGCTCGGCGTCGTGGAGGCGGTGATCATCGGCGGCACGCTCGCGGTCGTCGGATCGAGCCTGGTGCTGCCGGTGGCGCTGCTGACCTTCGTCGGGGCCTTCCTGCCGATCGTGGGCGCGACCCTGGCCGGCGCCGCCGCCGTGCTGACCGCGCTCGTCACCGCGGGCACCGCCGAGGCGGGCATCGTGCTGGTCGTGGCCGTGCTCGTCCAGCAGTTCGACAACGACCTGCTCGCCCCCTGGATCTACGGGCGCACGCTGCAGCTCCACCCCGCCGTCATCCTCCTGTCGATCACGACGGGCACCGCGCTGTTCGGCTTCGCCGGCGCCGTGCTGGCCGTGCCGGTCGTGGCGGCGGTGGTCGGGGCGGTCGGGGCGAGGGATCCGGAGGGAGCCGAAGCGCTCAGCGCCGACGATCCTTGAGCTCGGCCGACACGGCGAAGACGGCGGCCACGCCCAGCGCCACCATCCAGGCCAAGGGAGATCCCAGGCTCATCGCCAGCACCGTCGCGCCCTCCTCTCGACTGCCGGACCGTTCCCCGATGAGGCGATCGGGAGACCTGCGAGGGTTCGGGCCGATGGTCCCTTCCGGCTGGTCCGGGCGAGCGCGACGCTGCAGCCGAACGCCACCCGAGGAGGGGAGCCATGGACGCCACCACCGCCCGCCGCAACCTCGAGGCCGAGCTGCGCCGCCTCACCGAGCTCCACCGCACCGGGGAGCTCGACGGCGCCGAGCACGGCGACGCCGCCGACGAGGGCGCCGACCTGTACGAGCGGGAGGTGGAGCGAGCGCTCGACGGCGAGGTCCTCGCCGAGGTGGGCGCGATCGAGGCGGCGCTCGCTCGGCTCGATGCCGGCACCTACGGCCGGTGCGAGGCGTGCAGCTCGCCGATCGCCGACGAGCGCCTGGAGGCGGTGCCGGCCACCCGGTTCTGCCGAGACCACGAGCTCGAGGCCGAGACCCATCGCGGGGGCGGTGCGCAGGGCGAGGGCCGCGACGCCACCGACCAGGTGCGACGCGAGGCCCAGGCCCACCTCGGCGCGGCGGGTCGGAACGGCGCCGACGACCTCGACCCCGACGACGACGATCAGCGCCTGGGCGCCGAGGACGACGCCGTCCACGTGCGTCCGTCCTGACCGCAGGCCACCCCCACCCGCCCGAGCGACTCGACCAGCCCCGGCACCGCGCACGCCGCCCAGAGCTGGTGGCCCGCGGCGTTGGGGTGGAACCGGTCGGCCACGAAGACGCCGCCCTGGGCGAACGCGGCATCGCAGGCGGCGACGTCGAGCAGCACCGCACGGGGGTGGCGGTCCACCACGGCCTCGATCTCCCGACGGATGCCACGAGCCCGGTGGCGCAGCAGCGACGACAGGGGCGGTGGCACCCGCTCGAGGTTGCCGAGATCGCCCACGTTGGCCACGGCGACGACCGGGATCCGGCCGGTCAGCTCCTCGACGACCAGGTCGAGCTCGCGGGCGAAGGCCGCTCGAGCCGTGCCGTGGATGGCGTCGTTCGACCCCACGGCGACGACGGCCACGTCGGGCTGGCAGGCCAGGGCGGCGCCGATGCGCCGGCGGACGTCGGCCACCCGCCACCCGCCCACCGCGAACGACCGGACGTCGACGGGCCGGTCGGGCGCGGCCGCGTGCAGGGCCTGCCAGAGCCACAGCTCGCGCTCGTCGTCGAGGCCCGGCCCGGTGAGGGTGCTGTCGCCGAGCGCGACGAGCACGAGGGGCGCGGCGGCGGTCGAACGGGCCGGCTCGTAGCGACCCGAGGCGTCCGATCCCTCGAACGACGGCAGGTCGCGGTGCACCACCCAGGCGAGCTCGCCACCGAGGACCGCGGCCGAGCCGGCGGCCGCCATCGCCGCGGTGGCCACGACGCCGCGCCCCCACGTTCCGCCGTGTCCTGCCGATCGCATCGAGTCCAGCATCGCCGGCGATCGAGCGGAAGCCAACCGCGAGCGGGAACGTTTGCGCCCCGCCGACGCCGGGCAGCGTGGGGTTCCCGACCCGAGGAGCCCCATGCGCGCCCTGACCTGGCACGGCACCCGCGACGTGCGCGTCGACACCGTCGACGACCCCACGATCCAAGAGCCCGACGACGTGATCGTGCGCATCACGTCCACCGGGCTGTGCGGTTCGGACCTGCACCTCTACGACGTCCTCGGCCCGTTCCTCGATCCGGGCGACATCTTGGGCCACGAGCCGATGGGCGTGGTCGCCGAGGTCGGTTCGGCGGTGACCGCCCTCGCTCCCGGCGACCGCGTCGTCATCCCCTTCAACGTGTCGTGCCAGGCGTGCACGATGTGCGCCCAGGGCCTGCACTCGCAGTGCGAGACGACCCAGAACCACGAGTGGGGCACGGCCGCGTCGCTCTTCGGCTACACGAAGCTCTACGGGCAGGTCCCCGGGGGCCAGGCCGAGTACCTGCGGGTCCCCTTCGGCAACTCGCTGCCCATCGCGGTGCCCGACGGTCCGCCCGATGACCGCTTCTTGTTCCTCTCCGACGTCCTCCCCACCGCCTGGCAGGCCGTCGCCTACGCGGAGGTCCCCCGTGGCGGCACCCTCGCCGTGCTCGGGCTCGGGCCCATCGGCCAGATGTCGGCCCGCATCGCGGCGCGGCGCGGCGTGGGGCGCGTGATCGCCGTCGACCTCGTCGACGAGCGCCTCGAACGGGCTCGCCGCCACGGCGCCGAGACCGTGGACCTCCGCGAGCACGACGACGTGGCCGCCGTGCTGCGAGACCTCACCGACGGGCGCGGACCCGACTCGGTGATCGACGCCGTGGGCATGGAGGCCCACGGCCAGCCGGCGCTGAAGGCGATGCAGAAGGTCGCCGGGTTGCTGCCCGATCCCGTCGCCCAGAAGCTGATCCAGACCGCCGGCGTGGACCGCCTCGGGGCCCTGCACCTCGCCATCGACGCCGTGCGCCGCGGGGGCACCATCTCGATCATCGGGGTCTACGGAGGTGCCGCCGATCCGATGCCGATGCTCCGGCTCTTCGACAAGCAGGTCCAGCTGCGGATGGGCCAGGCCAACGTGCTGCGCTGGGTCCCCGAGATCCTGCCGCTCCTCGTCGACGGCGACCCGCTCGGCGTCGACGAGTTCGCCACCCACCACCTCCCGCTCGAGGACGCGCCGGCGGCGTACGCCGCCTTCCAGAAGAAGGAGCAGGGCATGCAGAAGGTGGTGTTCCGGCCGTGACCGAGGCGCCGATCCCCACCGTCCTCGACGCCGTCAACGGGCATGGGGCGAGGGCGGCCGTCCCGCGTGCAGCCCCCGGAGCCGGACGGGCGGCCGAGGCCATCGGCCGGGTCGATCGCCTCGATGCCGCGGCAGACGCGATCCATCGGCGCCTCGAGCCGATCCTCGGGCCCACGGCGCTGGGCAACGCCCTCCGCGGCGCGTGGGCCGGCCATCCGCTCCACCCGCTCCTGACCGACCTGCCGATCGGCAGCTGGACGAGCGCCTGGGTGCTCGACCTCGTGGGCGGTGAGCGGGCCGAGCCCGCCGCCGACCTCCTCGTGGCGCTGGGCGTCGTCGCCGCGGCGCCGACGGTGGCTGCCGGCTGGGCCGACTGGGTGGAGCTGCCCCGCGCCGAACGGCGCATCGGCGTCGTCCACGCCGGCGCCAACGCGCTGGCGACCGTGCTCTACGCGGCATCGCTGGGCGCTCGGCTCGGAGGCCGGCGCTCGGCCGGTCGAGGGCTGGGCCACCTCGGCGCCGGGGTCGCCACCGTG
>JAGQSL010000020.1:0-7123 GCA_020439525.1 Acidimicrobiales bacterium
GGGTCGTCGGCCTCGGTCCAGTAGACCATCAGCAGCCCGAGGTCGGCGAGGGGGTCGCCCAGGGTGCAGAGCTCCCAGTCGAGCACGGCGATGACCTCGCCGGAGGCGTCGACCATGCAGTTGTCGAGCCGGTAGTCGCCGTGGACGATGGCCGCTGCGCCCTGCTCGGGGATGGCGGTGAGGAGGCGCTCGTAGGCCGTGGTCACCTCGGGCACCTCGCGCTGGGCGGCCAGCTCGAACTGGCGGTTCCACCGCTTGAGCTGGCGGGCGAGGTAGCCCTCCTTGCGGCCCAGCTCGCCGAGGCCCACGGCGTCGGGGTCGATGGCGTGGATCTTGGCGAGGGTGGCGGCCACCGATCGGCCGATGGCGGCGCGCTGGTCCACCGAGAGGGTTTCGGCCACCCAGGCGTCGCGCACGACGATGCCGTCGACGAAGTCCATGACGTAGAAGGGCGCACCGTTCACCGCCTCGTCGGTCTCGAGGCCGACCACCGGGGCCACCGGCACGTCCGTGGGCGCCAGCGCCGAGATGATGCGGTGCTCGCGGCCCATGTCGTGGGCGGTGGCGAGGACGTGGCCGAGCGGGGGGCGCCGCAGCACCCAGTCGCCGCCGGCCTGGTCCTGCACGCGGAAGGTGAGGTTCGAGCGGCCGCCGGCGATGAGCTCGAACGTGAGCGGCGGCTGGGCGCTGGTGTGCTCGGTGAACCAGGCGGTGACCGGCTCGACGTCGATCCCGGGGATGGCGGCCTCGTCGTTCATCGGGGCCGAACCTACCCGTCGCCCGCCGTCCGTTCCGGCGGAGCTGGGACCCTCGGCCCTGGCGGGAGCCGACACCCCGGCCGGTATCGTGCTCGCCATGGTCGATGTGAGCGAGGCGACGTTCGAGCAGGACGTCATCGAGAAGTCCGACGAGGTCCCGGTGGTGGTCGACCTCTGGGCCGACTGGTGCGGGCCGTGCAAGACCCTCGGGCCGATCCTCGAGAAGGTGGTCGACGAGACCAACGGGCAGGTGGTGCTGGCCAAGGTCGACGTCGACGCCAACCCGCGGCTGTCCGACGCCTTCCAGGTGCAGGGCATCCCTGCCGTGTTCGCCATCCACAAGCGTCGGGTGGTGGGCTCGTTCGTGGGCGCCCAGCCCGAGGCCCAGGTGCGCCAGTTCGTCGAGTCGATCCTGCCGAGCGCCGACGAGCAGCTCGTGGCCGACCTGATGGAGGTGGGCGACGAGGTGGCCCTGCGCCAGGCGCTGGCCGCCATCCCCGGCCACCCCGGGGCGACCGTCGCCCTCGCCGAGCTGCTGGTGGCCGACGGCCGCACCGACGAGGCGCTGGCCGAGCTGGCCAAGATCCCCGAGTCGGCCGAGACCCGCCGGGTGGCCGCCCTGGCCCGCACCCACGGCACGCCGGGCCACGAGGCCGACGCCGACGGCCCCCTCGCCGGCGTCGAGGCCAAGCTCGACGCCCTGCTCCCCAAGGTGAAGGGCGACGACGAGGCCCGCCAGGAGTTCCTCGACCTGCTCGAGCTCATGGGCGCCGACGACCCCCGCACCGCCGAGTACCGCAAGGCCCTCTCCCGCCAGCTCTTCTGACGGGGTCCCCGCCCCACGGCGCCTGGTGGACGACGCTGGTGGCCGTGGGATGGGGGAGCATCGAGCGACGACCCGGCTACCGCCTGTGGGTGGGCGGGCCGGTGCCGCCGGGAGCCGACGCCTGGACGCTCGGCTCGCTGGTGATCGTGCGGCGGGGCCACGAGGCCAGCACCCACCTGCTCGCCCACGAGCTCGAGCACGTGCACCAGTACCGCCGGGCGGGGATGGCGGCGTTCCTCGGGGCGTACCTCGTGGCGTACCTGGGCCTGCGGCTCCGGGGCTGGGACCACAAGGCGGCGTACCGCCGCATCCCCGCCGAGATCACCGCCGAGTGGCGGGCCCGGCGCCACCTCGGGCTCGGGGTGGGGCGCCTCCGAGCCTGATGGGTCGCAACGAGCCCGGGCGCTCGAGCTGATCGGTAGGGTCGCCGGGCCTTCCCCGCATCGCTGAACGAGCGCGCCGGGAGGGGCTGTGGCCCACCGATCCATCCCATCGCTGGAGCCCGCCTCGGGGCCGCCGGGCGACCGACCCTGGCCATCGCTCACCGGGCGGCTTCCCGCCGGTGCCCCGGTGCTGCTCGGCGCCGTCGGCCTGCTGGTCGCGGCCGTGCTCGCCTGGTGGCTCCTCCGGCCGGCGCCACCGCCGGTGGAGGCGACGCTCCCGCTCGCCGAGGGGGCCGCGGGCACCCTCGCGACCGACGCCGGGGCGGAGGGCGCGGCCACCGCCTCCACCAGCGCGCCACCGTCGTCCACGATCCCGCCGCTCGTGGTCCAGGCGGCCGGCGCCGTGCGGTCCCCTGGCCTGTACCGCCTCGACGCGGGCGCGCGCGTCGACGATCTGATCCGGGCGGCGGGAGGCCTCACCGAGCGCGCCGACCGAGATCGGATCAACCTGGCCGCGCCGCTGGCCGATGGCCAGCGCGTCTGGTTGCCGGTGCGAGGACAGGAGGAGGTGCCCGACGTCGTGACCGAGGGGGGAGCGGGCGGAGGAGGCGGCGGAGGTGGGACCGGAGCGGAATCGCCGTCCGGCGGCGACGGCGGCGCCGCCGGGCCGATCGACCTGAACCGGGCCGACGAGGCGGCGCTCGACGCCCTCCCGGGGGTGGGGCCGGCCACCGCGCAGGCGATCCTCACCTATCGGACGGAGTCCGGTCCGTTCCGCTCGGTCGACGACCTGCTCGAGGTGCCGGGGATCGGCGAGGCCAAGCTCGCCCAGATCCGACCGCTCGTCACCGTCGGGTGAGCGATGCGGTCGACCGTGGCGCCATCCCCGATGCGCCCGCAGCGCTGCGCCAGCTCGGCGACGGGGCAGCGGTGGCCTTGGCGGTCGCCACCTGGCTCGGCGCTCGCTCGGCCCTCGCCGTGCCCGTCGCCGTCGGCGGGGCCGTGGTCGCGGTCGCCCTCGTGGGGCGCCGGCCGGTGCTGCTCGTCCTCGGGTGCGGGGTGCTGGCCGCGGGGCTCGGGGCCCGGTCGCTCGCCGGCCTGGTCCCGCCCGACCCGCGCCCCGTCGACGCCGTGGCCACGCTCGTCGCCGATCCGGTCGCCGGCGACTTCGACGTGCGCGGCGAGGTGCGCCTCGACGGACGGCGCTTGCTGGTGCGGGCCGACGGCGGGGCCGGCGGATCGCTGCGATCGGCCCGCATGGGGGAGCGGGTGCGGGTGGTGGGTCGCCTGCGACCGCGCCCACCTGGCGCCGCGTGGATGATCCCCCGCCACCTGGCCGGCCAGATCGACGCGACCTCGGTGGAGGTGGCCGATGCGGGTGGCCCACCGTGGCGCGCCGCGAACCGGGTCCGCGCCCTGATCGAGCAGGGCGCGCGGGGGATGGACCGCGACGATCGCTCGCTGTACCTCGGCTTCGTGCTCGGCGACGACCGAGAGCAGGCCGCCACGCTCGTCGACGACTTCCGGGGCAGCGGCCTCAGCCACCTGATGGTCGTGTCGGGGCAGAACGTCGCCTTCATCCTCGTCCTGATCGGTCCGGTGCGGACGCGGCTCGGATGGTCCGGCCGCTGGCTCGTGACCCTCGGCGTGGTCGTTGCGTTCGCGGCGATCACCCGCTTCGAACCGTCGGTCCTGCGGGCGAGCGCGATGGCGGTGGTCGCCGTGTCGGGCCAGGCGGTCGGCCGTCCGGCGCCGGCGTGGCGCAACCTGGCACTCGCCGTCACGGCCATGGTCCTGCTCGACCCGCTCCTCACCCGGTCGGTGGGCTTCCAGCTGTCGGTGGCCGCGACCGCCGCCATCTCGCTCCTCGCGGCGCCGCTCGCCGCCCTGCTCCCCGGGCCCCGGCCGGTCGCCCTCGCCGTGGCCACCTCCGCGTCGGCGCAGCTCGGCGTGGCTCCGATCCTCGCCGGGTTCGCGGGCGGGGTGCCCGTGACGTCGCTCCCCGCCAACGTGCTGGTCGGGCCGGCCGCGGCGCTGGTCACCACCTACGGGCTCCCCGCCGGCCTCGTCGCGGGCGTGCTCGGCGACCCGTGGGCTGCGCCCCTCCACCTGCCCACGGTGGCCGGTGTCCGCTGGGCGGCGCTCGTGGCCCGGGCCGGCGCCACCGCCCCGCTCGGCGAGCTCTCGCTTCGGCACCTCGCAGGTCTGGTGCTGCTCGCGGTCGTCGCTCGCTGGCGACCACGGCTCCGTTCGATGCTCGCCGTGCTCGCCGTGGCCGTGCTGGTGCTGCCGGCCCTCGCCCTGCGCTCGCCGCCGCTGCGGGTCGCCGTGGGGTCGGGCGGGTCGGTGTGGCGCTCGGGCGGGGCCACGGTGGTCGTGCTCCCGGGTCGGAGCCGACCCGCCACCGTGCTGCGCGACCTGCGCCGAGCCGGCGTCCGGCGCATCGACGTCCTGGTGGTCGCCGGCTCGTCGGCGCCCCTGCTGGGCCCGCTTCGGCACCGGTGGACCGTGGCGAAGGTCGTCGACGACGACGCCCGGCCCGGCACCCTCCGCGTCGGCGACCTCGAGGTCGTCGTGCGGCCGCCCGCCGATGCCGACGTCCGCCGGGTTCCGCCGTGATCGCGTCGCCGGGGTGGGCGGTAGGGTCCCGAGCCGTGGGTGCGCAGGCCGTGGCGATCACCGAGCCCGAGGAGCTCGAGGCGGTGCTCGCGGGTCCGCCCACGCCCGTCGGGCTGATCGTGTCAGCCCCCGTGGCCGCCTGGGTCCCCGACGCGGTGGTCCGCCTCCGGGCCGCCCACCGCCCCCTCACCGTCGAGGTCGCCGATCCCGGCGACGCCGGCGAGGCCCGCGCCGGGCGGGAGATCGGGATCGTCACCGCCCTGCTGGTCGCCGGCGTCGCGCCGGGCGAGATCGTCGGCGTCGACCCCCGACGGGTCGCCCGGGTAGCCGAGGTCGTGCGGCGGTGGGAGGCCGGGGGAGCGGGCTCGTGAGCGCCGTGGTGCCGGTCCGGCTCATCAAGGGCAGCGACGACGTGCTGCGCGGCGAAGCGTTCTCCAAGGTGCTCGACGAGGCGGTGGGCGACGCCGACCGCACCCTCGTGGTCGACGAGATCGACCTCGACCGCACCACGCTCGGCGCCGCGATCGACGCCGCCCAGACGCCGCCGTTCCTCACCGACTTCCGGGTGGTGGTGGTGCGCCGCTTCGGCCGCTACTCCAAGCAGGACGAGGTGGCGCCGCTCGTCGCCTACCTCGAGGACCCGCTCCCCACCACGGCGCTGATCCTGGTGTGGGAGAAGACCAACCTGACCGCCGCGGTCGAGGGGGCCGAGCCGTTCACCAAGACGCCCAAGATCCCGCCGTCGCTTACCAAGGCCGTCACGGGCTGCGGCGGCGTGGTGATCGAGACCGACGCCGCCACCCGCAGCATGGACTCGTGGGTGGCCGACCAGTTCCGCGCCGCGGGCCTCGACGTCGAGCCGCGGGCCGCCAAGCTCGTGGCCGAGACGATCGGCGAGGACGGGGGCGCGGTCGTCGGCATCATCGAGCGGGCCAAGGGCGCGTTCGGTCCCGGCGCCCGCATCCGGGCCGACGAGATCGCCGACTACGTGGGTCCCGCCGGCGGCGTCCCGCCCTGGGACCTCACCGACGCCATCGACAAGGGCGACGCCGCCACCTCCATCGAGCTGCTCCAGCGCATGATGGGCGCCGGAGGCCGCCACGCCCTCGCCATCATGGCCACCCTCCAGACGCACTACCTGCGGATGCTGCGCCTCGACGGCGCCGACGTCCGCGGCGAGAAGGACGCGGCGGCGCTGCTCGGCATGAAGGGCTCGTCGTACCCGGCGAAGAAGGCCATGACCCAGGCGCGCAAGCTCGGTTCGGCCAAGGTGCGCCGGGCGGTGGGGCTGCTCGCCGGGGCCGACCTCGATCTGCGCGGCAAGCAGGCCTGGCCCGACGAGCTGGTGATGGAGGTCCTGGTGGCCCGCCTCGCCCGCCTGTCGCGCTGAGCCGCGGCCGTCCGAAAACGGCGAAGGCCCCGCCGGAGCGGGGCCTGGGTGCCGGAGCGGGCTCGGTCAGGCGTCGGCCGAAGCGGCGGCGAGCCGCTTGGCGAGGCGCGACTTGCGGCGGGCCGCCGCGTTCTTGTGGATGACGCCCTTGGTGGCCGCCTTGTCGATCCGCTTCATCGCCATCCGCTCGGCGTCGGCGGCGTGCTCGGCGCCCGCCTCGGCCGCGGTGACGGCCGACTTGGTGCGGGTGCGCAGCTCCGAGCGGACCGCCTTATTGCGGACGCGGCGCTTCTCGTTCTGCTTGTTGCGCTTGATCTGGCTCTTGATGTTGGCCACGGGACTGCGGGCTCCACTCGGGTCGTTCGGAAAGCTGGGACAGCGTAGTGGGGCCACCCCTCGGTTGTCACACCCGGGCGGTAGGGTCCCGCTCACCACCCCTTCGGCCCACCCGGGCCTGCCCTTGCCAGCCCGACCCCGAAGGACGAACATGACCAGCACCGCCGATCGCCTGCGCCTCTACGAGCACGCCAAGGAGACGTGGGGCGACGAACCCGCGAGGACCCTCATGGAGCTCCTGCCCGTCGATCCCAACGATCTGGCCACCAAGGCCGACCTGGCGGTGCTCCGCGCCGAGATGCGCGCCGAGCTGCACCAGGCGTTCGCCGACCAGACCCGCACCCTCGTGCTGGGCTCGGTGGGGGCCATCATGACGGCGACCGCGCTGTCGTTCGCCGCCTCGCACCTGGTCTGATCTGGGCTACGGCCCAGCGGCAGAGGGTCGGTAGCATCGGCCGACCCCGCACGCCCGGCCCGAAGGCACCATGGACCTCGCCAAGATCCGCAACTTCAGCGTCATCGCCCACATCGATCACGGCAAGACGACGCTCAGCGATCGCATCCTCGAGGTCACCGGGGCGGTCTCGGCACGCGACATGCGGGCCCAGTACCTCGACTCGATGGACCTCGAGCGCGAGCGGGGCATCACCATCAAGCTCCAGTCGGTGTGCCTGGGCTACCAGGGCCACACGCTCAACATGATCGACACGCCCGGCCACGTGGACTTCGGCTACGAGGTGAGCCGCAGCCTCGCCGCCTGCGAGGGCGTGATCCTGCTGGTCGACGCGGCCCAGGGCATCGAGGCCCAGAC
>JAGQSL010000020.1:7145-16360 GCA_020439525.1 Acidimicrobiales bacterium
GAGAACGACCTCGAGATCGTGGCCTGCCTGAACAAGATCGACCTGCCCGCCGCCGACCCCGACCTCTACGCCGGCGAGATCGAGCACGTGCTGGGCATCCCGGCCGAGGACGTGCTGCGCATCAGCGCCAAGACGGGCGAGGGCGTCCCGGAGCTGCTCGAGGCGGTCATCGAGCGCATCCCGGCGCCCCAGGGCAACCCCGACGACCCGCTGCGCGCCCTGATCTTCGACTCGCACTTCGACCAGTACCGCGGCGTGGTCTCGAGCGTCCGGGTCATGGACGGCACCCTGCGCACCGGCGACAAGCTGCGATTCATGCAGGCCGGCGCCACCTACGACGCCGACGAGGTGGGCGTGCGCCGCCCCGAGCCCACGCCGGTGCAGGAGCTCGGCCCGGGGGAGACGGGGTACCTCATCGCCGGCATCAAGGACGTGGCCGAGGCCCGCTCCGGCGAGACCGTGAGCACGGCTCGGGGCACCGCGGCCGAGCCGCTCAGCGGCTACCGCGACCCGAAGCCGATGGTGTTCTGCGGGATGTACCCGGTGGATGGCGACCAGTTCCCCGAGCTGCGAGAGGCGCTCGAGAAGCTCCGGCTGTCCGACGCCAGCGTCACCTACGAGCCCGAGACCTCCGGCGCCCTCGGCTTCGGCTTCCGCTGCGGGTTCCTCGGCCTGCTCCACATGGAGATCGTGCGCGAGCGCCTCGAGCGCGAGTTCGACCTCAGCCTCATCGCCACCGCACCCAGCGTGGAGTACAAGGTCCACAAGGCCAACGGCGAGGTCGTCGAGATCGACAACCCCTCCGAGATGCCGCCGATGGGCGAGGTCGAGGCGATCGAGGAGCCGTTCTTCGACGTCACGATCCTCACGCCGTCGGACTACACCGGCACGATCATGGACCTCTGCCAGACCCGGCGAGGGGTGATGGACAAGCTCGAGTACCTCTCGCCCGAGCGCGTCGAGCTGAAGTACAAGCTGCCCCTCGCCGAGGTGGTCACCGACTTCTTCGACGAGCTGAAGAGCCGCACCCAGGGCTACGCCAGCCTCGACTACGAGGCCGCCGGCTACCAGATCGAGAAGCTCGTGCGCGTCGACGTCCTGCTCAACTCGGTGCCGGTCGACGCCTTCAGCCAGATCATCCACAAGGACAAGGCCGACGACTACGGCCGGCGCATGTGCGAGAAGCTGCGCGAGCTCATCCCCCGCCAGATGTTCGACGTGCCCATCCAGGCGGCCATCGGCGGGCGGATCATCAGCCGCCAGACGGTGAAGGCCAAGCGCAAGGACGTGCTGGCCAAGTGCTACGGCGGCGACATCACCCGCAAGCGCAAGCTGCTGGAGAAGCAGAAGGAGGGCAAGAAGCGGATGAAGAACATCGGCCGCGTCGAGGTACCCCAAGAGGCGTTCATCGCCGCGCTCAAGCTCGACGACTGAACCGGCGCCCGTCGGGGCAGGTGGCGGTCATGGGTGGCTCGACGGGCATCGTGTGGTTCCGACGGGATCTGCGCCTGGCCGACCACCCGGCGCTGCTCGAAGCCACCGCCCGCCACGACCGGCTCGTCGCCCTGTTCGTGCACGATCCGGCGTTGGCCAACCCGTCGGGTGCCAACCGGGTCGCCTATCTCCACGCCACCCTCGACGCCCTCGACGCGGACCTCGACGGGCTGCTCGTCGAGCGCCACGGCGATCCGGCGAGCGTCGTGGCCCGCTTCGCCGCCGAGGTGGAAGCCGAGGCGGTCCACGTCACCGAGGACTTCGGCCCGTACGGCCGACGACGCGACGGCGAGGTCGAGACCCGGCTCGTCGGCGACGGGCGGGTGCTCGTCCGCACCGGCACCCCCTATGCCGTGGCGCCCGGGACGCTGCACACCAAGGGCGGCACGCCCTTCAAGGTGTTCACGCCGTTCTCCCGGGCCTGGCGCTCGCACGGCTGGCCGTCGCCGCACCGAGCGCCTCGTAGCGCCCGCTTCCTCGAGGGGATCGAGGGCGGCGGGCGGCCGAAGACCCCGCAGCCGACCGCCCGCACCGGGCTCCCGCCCGCCGGCGAGCGGGCCGCCCACGATGCCGCCGACGCCTTCCTCGAGCGTCGCGTCGACGGCTACCGCGACGATCGCGACCGCCCCGACCTCGATCGCACCAGCCGGCTGTCGCCGCACCTGAAGTACGGGACCATCCACCCCCGCCAGCTCCTCGATCGCCTCGGCGATGGCGATGGGCCGTCCACCTTCGCCACCGAGCTGTGCTGGCGCGACTTCTACGCCGACGTGCTGTTCCACTGGCCGCAGTCGGCGCGCCGCAACTTCGCCGAGGCCATGGACGGGCTCGAGTGGGACACCGGCAAGCGGGCCGACGAGCGCTTCGAGGCGTGGACCCAGGGGCAGACGGGCTACCCGATCGTCGATGCCGGGATGCGCCAGCTGCTCGACGAGGGCTGGATGCACAACCGGGTGCGGATGATCGTCGCCTCCTTCCTCGTCAAGGACCTCCACGTCGACTGGCGCCGCGGCGCCCGGTGGTTCCTCGACCACCTCGTCGACGGCGATCTGGCCTCGAACCAGCACGGCTGGCAGTGGACAGCGGGCACCGGCACGGACGCGGCGCCGTTCTTCCGGGTGTTCAACCCGATCTCCCAGGGCCAGCGCTTCGACCCCGACGGCGACTACGTGCGTCGCTACGTGCCGGAGCTGCGCGACCTCGACGGCAAGGCGGTCCACGAGCCGTGGGCGGCGGGGGACGACCTGTTCACCTCGGCGCTCGACTACCCCGAGCGCATCGTCGACCACGCCGCCGAGCGGGAGGAGGCGCTGGCCCGCTACGGCCGGCGCTGATCGCCGCGGCGGGCAAGCTGCCCGAGGTGGCTGGCACTCGGTAGCATCGAGTGCCAAGTCGTCGATCGGGAGGTGCGTGCGTGCTCGACGAGCGCAAGGCATCCATCCTCCGCGCCGTGGTGGAGGAGTACATCCAGACCGCCCAGCCCGTGGGCTCGGGCCACGTGGCCCAGGCGCCGGGCATCACCGTCTCGTCGGCCACCGTGCGCAACGAGATGGCCGCCCTCGAGGGCGACGGCTACCTCGTGCAGCCCCACACGTCGGCCGGGCGCATCCCCACCGAGAAGGGCTACCGCGAGTTCGTCGACGCCCTCACCCAGCCGTCGCTCGACCGCACCGCCGCCCAGCAGGTACGTGCCTTCTTCGACCAGGCCCACGGCGAGATCGAGCAGATGCTCGCCGACACGACCCGGCTCCTCGCCGGGCTCACCACCTATGCAGCCGTGGTGGTCGGGCCGCCCCACGAGGCGGCCGCCGTGCGCTCGGTGCAGCTGGTGTCGCTGGCGCCGCACGTCGCCCTCTTCGTGGCGGTGCTCGGCAACGGCGTCGTCGAGAAGCGCACCGTCGACCTCGGTGCCGATGCCGACGAGCACGTCCTCGGCCAGGCCGGTGCCCACCTCGCCGGCGAGGTGATCGGCCAGCCGCTCTCGGCCGTGGCCACCGGTGCCCCGTCCGGCGAGCCGGCGGTCGACGCCGTGCTCGTGCGGGTCCGCGCCGCGGTCGCCGCCGGCGACGACGACCACGAGCACGTGTTCGTCAACGGCACCTCCGGGATGGCCGCCAGCTTCGACGCTGTCGAGACTGTGCGCTCGGTCCTCACCATCCTCGAGCAGCAGCTGGTGGTGGTGAGCCTGCTGCGCGACGTGGTGGACCGTGGCCTCAACGTGGCCATCGGCACCGAGACGGGGATGCAGCCGCTGGCCGAGTGCGCGCTCGTCGTGGCGCCCTACACGGTCGACGGCGAGCAGGTCGGCACCGTCGGCGTGCTCGGCCCCACCCGCATGAACTACCCCCAGGCCCTGGCCGCCGTGGCCGTGGTGGGCCAGCGCCTCGGCCACCGCCTGAGCGAGGGCTGATCCCGATGGCCACCGACTACTACGAGCTGCTCGAGATCGAGCGCGACGCCAGCACCGACGAGATCAAGCGCGCCTACCGCGTGCAGGCCCGGCGGTGGCACCCCGACGCCAACCCCGACGACCCCGCGGCCGAGGCCCGGTTCAAGGAGATCGCCACCGCCTACGAGGTGCTCTCCGACGACGACCGTCGACGCCACTACGACCGATTCGGCGCCGACGGCCCCCAGATGGGGGGCGACCCCTTCGGTGGGTTCGCCGGCGGGGGGATCGGCGACATCTTCGACGCCTTCTTCGGTGGTGGCGGGATGGGGGGCATGGGCGGGGCGCCGCGTGGCGGCCGCTCCGGCGGCCCCGACCTCGAGGCCACGGCGAGCATCCCGTTCGAGGCCGCCGTGTTCGGCGCCCAGCACGAGGTCACCGTGCGCACCGCGGTGGCGTGCGAGACCTGCGAGGCCACCGGCGCCGCGCCCGGCACCCACGCCGAGACGTGCCAGCAGTGCGGTGGTGCCGGCCAGGTGCGCCAGGTGCGCCAGAGCATCCTCGGCCAGATGGTCACCGCGGCGCCGTGCCCGGCCTGTCGGGGCGCGGGCGAGGTGATCGCCCAGCCGTGCCCGACGTGCCAGGGTGAGGGCCGCGAGGTCCTCGAGAAGACCTACACGGTCGACATCCCGGCCGGCGTCGACAGCGGCTCGACGCTGCGCCTGAGCGGCTTCGGCGCGGTCGGGCTCCGGGGTGGGCCCGCCGGCGACCTGTACGTGCAGATCCGGGTCCAGCCCCACGCCCGGTTCCGGCGCGAGGGCGACGACCTCGTCCACGAGCTGCACCTCCCGTTCACCCAGGCGGCGCTGGGCGCGGCCATCACCTTCGAGACGCTCGACGGCACCGAGGACCTCGTCATCCCCCGCGGGACCCAGACCGGGCGGGTGTTCCGGCTCCGGGGGCGCGGCGTGCCCCACGTGCGCGGCCGGGGGCGCGGCGACCTGCTCGTGGCGGCGGTGGTCGACACGCCGACCGATCTCGACACCGAGGTCGAGGAGGCCCTGCGACGCATCGCGGAGCTCCGCGGCGAGGACGTGGCCCCCGCCGAGCGGGGCTTCCTGTCGCGCATCAAGTCGGCGTTCACCTAGCGGTGGCCGGCCCCTCGCTGCCGGACGGTGCCGTCCCGAGCGACGGCGGCCCGCTGGCGTTCGTCGACGACCTCGACCGCCCGGTGCTCGCCGACGACGACCACCACCACCTCGCACGGGTCCGCCGGGTGCGCGACGGCGAGGCCCTGGTCCTCGCCGACGGCCGCGGGAGCTGGCGCCCGGCCCGGATGGCGGGAGCCACGCCCGAGCCCGTGGGCGAGGTGGTGGTCGCCGCCCCGCCCGCCCCCGCCATCGGCGTCGGGTTCGCGCTGGTGAAGGGGTCGAAGCCCGAGCTGGCCGTCCAGAAGCTCACCGAGCTGGGCGTCGACCGGATCGTGCCCTTCGCCGCGGCCCGTTCGGTGGTGCGCTGGGACGCGGCCAAGGCGGCGGCCGCCCAGGTGCGCCTGGCGAAGGTGGCGCGCGAGGCCGCCGCCCAGTCTCGGCGGCCGTGGCTCCCCGAGGTCGCCGAGGTGGCGACCTTCGCCGTCGCCGCGGCCGAGCCGGGGGCGGCGCTGGCCGAGCGCGGCGGCGAGCCGGTCGGGCTCCACCACCCGTTCGTCCTCGTGGGCCCCGAGGGCGGCTGGAGCGACGACGAGCGCGACGGTCGCCCGCACGTGGCGCTCGGACCGGGCGTGCTGCGCGCCGAGACCGCCGCCATCGTGGCGGGCGCGCTGCTCGTGGCGCTGCGGGCGGGCGTGGTGTCGCCCGGGCGCGAGGCGCCGCGGGTCAGCGGGCGACGGAGTTGAGGGCGGGGGCGCCCTGGAAGAGCAGCCCGAGCTGCTCGAGCCGCTCGGTGGCGTGATCGGGCGGCGTGTCGAGGATGCAGGCGATGGCCCGCAGGTCGTCGCGGCGGATGGTGAGCACCCGGCCGTTGAAGTCCTGGCGCTGGACCTGGATCATCGCCAGGTAGCGGCGCAGCATCTCCCCGGTGGGCCCGCCGATGTCGTCGAGGCGCCCGAGGTCGATCACGATCTTGCGGGGCGCGGGCGCCGGTGCCGTGGTGAGGTCGAGGTAGGGGCCCTCCGAGCGCGGGTCGCCCGGCTCTCGGGGAAGGAGCTGGTCGACCGGCACCTGGTAGACCGTGGCGAGGCGGTGCAGGCGGGGCACGGAGATGGCGCGCTCGCCACGCTCGTAGGCGCCGAGGACCGACGCCTTGAACTCCTGGGCGGACAGCTCCTCGGCCTCTTGCAGCGACAACCGCTTCTGGCGGCGGATGGCGCGGAGCCGCTCGCCGACGAGGCGGGCGTACTCGGTGGACTCCGGGTCCAGGTCGTTGTCCGATGGCGGCGTCATGTGTGCATTCCTCCCAAGGGCCCCGCTGCGCACGCTTCGCGCTGACTGCTGATGCTAGCCCACGCTGCGCGGTTTTGCCACGCATCGTGGCGCGCCCGCCGCCCCGAGGACGCGCTGCGCGGTGCCCCCAGGGTCGCCGCTCACCCGCCGGGGTGGGCGGGCCCGATCGGTACGCTCGGTGGATGCCGTTCGGCGCCTACCTCCACGTGCCGTTCTGCCGTCGGCGCTGCGACTACTGCGCCTTCGCCACCTGGACCGACCGCCACCACCTCGCCGAGCGCTACCTCGCGGCGTGCCGCACCCAGATCGAGCGCGAGGCGGCCGCCGGCCTGCCCGAGATCACCTCCGCCTTCGTGGGGGGAGGGACACCGACCCAGGTGGCGCCGGCGCTCCTGCTCGAGGTGCTCGACGCCCTGCCGCTCGCCGAGGGCGCCGAGGTGACGGTGGAGTGCAACCCCGACGACCTCACCGCCGAGATGGCCGCCGCCTACGCCGCTGGTGGGGTGACGCGGCTGTCGATCGGCGTGCAGTCGATGGTGCCCGAGGTGCTGGCGGCCCTCGGCCGCGACCACGACCCCGGCAACGTGCGCCGGGCCGTGCGGGCGGCCCGCTCGGCGGGGCTCGCCGTCAACGTCGACCTCGTCTACGGCGCGGCCGGCGAGACGCTCGAGCAGTGGGGGCGCACGGTCGATGCCGCCATCGAGCTCGCGCCCGACCACGTGAGCGCGTACGCCCTCACCGTCGAGGCCGGCACGCCGCTGGCTGCCGACGCCGTGCGCCACCCCGACGACGACGTCCAGGCCGACGAGTACCAGCTGGCCACCGAGCGCCTGGGGGCCGCCGGCTACGACTGGTACGAGATCTCCAACTGGGCCCGGCCCGGTCACGAGTGCCGCCACAACCTCCTGTACTGGACGGGGGGCGAGTACCTGGCGATCGGGTGCGCCGCCCACGGCCATCGCGGTGGCCGCCGCTGGTGGAACCTGCGCACCCCCGAGCGCTACGTCGCGGCCATCGAGGACGGCCGCAGCCCCGAGGCTGGGGCCGAGGAGCTCGACGCCGACGCCCGGCGGGTGGAGGGGCTGCAGCTGGCCATCCGCACCCGCGGCGGCGTCCCCGCCCGAGAGGTGCCCGACGGGTTCCTGGCCGAGCTCGATGGCCTGGTGGAGCAGGTCGACGACCGCGTCGTGCTCACGCCGGAGGGTCGTCTCCTCGCCAACGAGGTGGCCATCCGCCTGGGATGAGCGGGCCGCCGAGCGCTCAGGCCAGCAGCGCCGCCACGTCGAGCAAGGACCGGACCCGCTCGCAGTCCACGTCGTCGCGGATGCCGAGCGGGTCGACGAGCAGCGGCCGCACGCCGGCGGCCCGGGCGCCGCGCACGTCGTACTGGTAGGCGTCGCCCACGTGGATCGCCCGATCGGCGGTGGTGCCGACGGCCTCGAGCGCCAGGTGGAAGATCCGTGGGTCGGGCTTGGCCACGCCCACGGCGCCCGAGTCGACGATGGCGTGCACCGCCACCCCCGGGCCGGGGCCCACCTGCAGCAGGCCCGTGCGCCCGAGCACGTCGGCGACGGTGCCGTCGGCGTTCGACACGATCACGATCGGCGTGCCGGTGGCGGCGATCGCGGCCAGCCCTTCGGCGACGTCGGGCAGCGGGTGCGCCCAGAGGTGGGGCTCGGTCCAGATCGCCTGGAGGACCGCGCCGACCTCGTCGAGGCGATCGCGCCCGAGGCCGAGGTGGTGGCCGTAGGCGAGGTGGTAGTCGGTGAACACCTCGGGCTCGGCTCGGGCTCGGTCGATGGCGAGCACGCCGTGGTAGTGGGCGGCGAAGAGCAGGGCCGGGTCGACCTCGAACCCCGCCTCGGCGAAGCGGCGGACGATCAGCGCCTCGTCGGGGCTGACGAGCACCCCGCCGGCGTCGAGGAAGACCACATCGATGGGCGCGGTGGCGGTCACGCGGCCCGACCGTAGGGGAGCGGCGAGCGCTACCGTCGCCCCATGGCCCGGATCGAGGCGGCGACGCTCGGCGGCGATCGACCGTGGGCCGCCCTGGGGCTGGTGGTCGGTCCGATGGCGTTCGTCTCGGCTTGGGCCGTGGGCGGGGCCCGCACGCCGGGCTACGACCCGGTGGCCGACGCGATCAGCCGCATCGCGGCGGTCGGCGCCCCCCAGCGGACGCTGATGACCGCCGGCTTCGTCGCCTACGGCGTGGCCGTCGGCATCGGGAGCACGGCTCTCGCTCGCTCGGAGCTGACGGGCACCTGGGGTTGGGCGGCGGTCAACGCCTCCGCCACGCTGGCCGTGGCCGCACTGCCGCTCGAACGGTCCGAGACCGTCGACCTGCTCCACGGCGTGGCGGCCACGACGGGCTACGTGTCCATCACGATCCTGCCGGTCGTCGCGGCCCGCTCGCTGCGGCGCCTCGGGCGGGAGCGGGCGGCGGTCGCCTCGCTCGCGGCGGGGGCGATCAGCGCCGCGTGCCTCGCCGCCACCACCCTCGGGCCGGGGAAGGGGGCGCTGCAGCGCACCGGCCTGCTCGCCGGCGACGTGTGGCTCGTCGCCACCGGGATCGCCCTGTGGCGCTCGGGTCGTGATGCGCGCCGCCGCCGGGCGTCGTCCACCACCTGACCCCACCGAGGAGGACCCCGGAGGAGGTGCTGTGCACCCGAAGGCGGGCGCGGCCGTGCTCGGGATGGTGAGGATCGACATCGCCGCCGCCCAGGCCGCCGCCTCGGCCCGGGTGGGCCCGCTCAGCGGGCGAGCGGCTTGTACTTGATTCGGTGGGGCTGGTCGGCCTCGGCGCCGAGCTCGCGCTTGCGGAACGCCTCGTACTCGGAGAAGTTGCCCTCGAACCAGCGCACCTGGCTGTCGCCCTCGAAGGCGAGCATGTG
>JAGQSL010000239.1:0-1431 GCA_020439525.1 Acidimicrobiales bacterium
CTCAAGGAGGCGGCGATCCAGGCGGAGTACGCCACCGGTCGCCACGAGGAGACCGAGGAGGAGGCGAAGCGCCACATCGCCATCCGCATCGGCACGATCGTCGTGGGCTTCATCGTGCTGATCGCCGGCCTGGCGATGCTCGTGCTCCCCGGCCAGGGGATCATCACGGTGATCATCGGTCTCACGATCCTCTCGCGCGAGCTTCCGTGGGCGGAGCGGATGCTCGAGTACGCGAAGAAGAAGGCGAAGGTCGACGAGCTGAAGCAGCAGCCGGTGTGGGTGAAGGCGATCGCGTGGGGCTTCACCGGCCTCGCCATCGCGGCATCGGTCTGGTACGTGTTCCTCGCCGACCCCAAGCCCGAGCTGGCCCAGATCCTGCCCTGGAACTGGTAGCGCGAGCGCCGCCTCTGCGCCTCAGCGCTCCTCGAGGTGCTTGCGGATCAGCTCGACCTTCTGCTCGGACGCGTTGGCGTCGGCGCCCTGCTCGTCGAGCAGCGCCGCCCGGTCGGCCTCGGCGGCTTCGGCCGCGCCGGCCTCGGCGTGGGTGAGGGCGCCGTCGACGCCCTCCTCCGCGATGCGGCCGGCCCAGTCGACCAAGGCATCGACCATCTCGGCCTCGGGGACCACCGCGACGACCTGGCCCTTCACGAAGAGGTGGCCCTTCTGGCGCCCTGCTGCGATCCCGAGGTCCGCGTCGCGGGCCTCGCCCGGCCCGTTGACGACGCACCCCATGACCGCCACCTGGATGGGGATCTCCATGCCCTCGAGCGCGGCTTGGGCGTCGTTGGCGACCTTGATGACGTCGACCTCGGCGCGCCCACACGAGGGGCAGGCGATGAGGTCGAGGCCCTTGCGCTCGCGCAGGCCCATGGCCTCGAGCAGCACCCGTCCGGCCCGCGCCTCCTCCACCGGGTCGGCGGTGAGCGAGTAGCGGATGGTGTCGCCGATGCCCTCGGCCAGCAGGGCGGCGATGCCGGCGGTGGCCTTCACCAGCCCGGCGGGCGGCGGCCCGGCCTCGGTGACGCCGAGGTGCAGCGGGTGGTCGGTGGCCTCCGACAGCTGGCGGTACGCCTCGATCATCAGCGGGACGCTCGACGCCTTCACCGAGATCTTCACCTGGTCGAAGCCGACCTCGTCGAAGTAGGCCAGCTCCATCTGGGCCGACTCCACCATGGCCTCGGGGGTCACCCGGCCGCCGTACTTCTGGTACAGCCGCTCGTCGAGGGAGCCGCCGTTCACGCCGATGCGGATCGGCACGCCTCGGTCCCTCGCCTCCGAGGCGATGAGCTTGATGTGCTCGGGCTTGCGGATGTTGCCCGGGTTGAGCCGCAGACCGTGCACACCGGCGTCGAGGGCGGCGAGGGCCATCCGGTGGTTGTTGTGCACGTCGGCGATGATCGGCACCGGCGAGCGGGGCACGATGTGGGCGAG
>JAGQSL010000239.1:1486-5573 GCA_020439525.1 Acidimicrobiales bacterium
CCGAAGAGGGCGTAGATCTGCTGGAGGGTGCCCTCGACGTCGGCCGTCTTGGTGGTCGTCATCGACTGCACCGAAATCGGGGCGTCGCCGCCGACCGAGATCGGGTGGCTCGGGTGGGCGAGGGTGATCTGGCGCGTGCGGCGCCGCGGAGCGACCACGATCGATCCGTCGTCCACCTCAGCCCCCGATCGGGTTGACGATGTCGAGGTAGAGGCTGGTGACGAAGAGCATCGCCAGCACCACGACCACGCCGTAGGTGAGCGGCAGCAGTCGGCTCACGTCGGTGAAGTACCGCCTCTCGCCGTAGTGCAGCCGCTTCTCCTGGATCCGCTCGTAGACGGCGATGGCCACGTGGCCGCCGTCGAAGGGCAGCAGCGGCACCAGGTTGAACATCCCGATGAAGATGTTGATCACGGCGAAGAGGCCGATCAGGGCGCCGGGGTCCACCCCGCCCACGTCGGAGCCGATCCGCACGAGGCCGTAGATCGACAGGATCCGGTCCTCGCCCTGGGACGAGCCGCCCGACGAGACCGCGCCCGGCGCGCACGGATCGGCCTCCTCGGCCTGGGCGTCGTCCTTGCGGGTGGAGGCGTCGTCGCGGGCGCTGCCCACCTGGGAGGCGAAGTTGCCGATCCCGTCGGGCGAGAAGAACGAGCCCAGCCCCTTCGCCGAGATCCAGACGATGTCGGCGAACTGCTTGGGCGTCTCGACGAGGCCGGCCACCGGTCCGACCCGCTCCTCGCCCAGCGACTCCATGACGATGCCCATCCCGCAGGAGGCCTCGCCCTCGTAGGTGTAGCGGCGGAGGTCGACGTCGCGGGTGATCGTCTCCCCGTCGCGCACGAAGGTCACCGGCACGGTCTCGCCGCGCCGCGAGCGGATCGCCTCGGAGAGCTCGGAGGCGCTGGTGATCGTGGTGCCGTCGATGCCCACGACCTCGTCGCCGACGCGCAGGCCGGCGTCGGCGGCGCCCGCACCGTCGATGACCTCGGCCAGCACCGCAGGGCGGGCGCCGACGTCGGAGGTCATCGATCCGGCGGGCTGGCCGATGACCACGAGGGCCACGTAGATGAGCACCAGCGCGAGCAGGAAGTGCATGGCCGACCCGGCGACGGCGACGCCGATGCGGTCCCAGAACGGCTTCTGGCGATAGGTGCGGCCCTCGTCTTCGGGCGCCACCTCGTCGAGGTTCACCATGCCCGGGATCTTCACGTAGGCGCCGGCGGGGATGGCCTTGAGCCCGTACTCGGTCTCGCCCCGCCGGGTGGACCAGATCTTCGGCCCGAACCCCAGGAAGAACTCGGTGACCTTCATCCCCGCCCGCTTGGCCATCAGGTAGTGGCCCAGCTCGTGCAGGGTGATCATGACGACGATCGCCAACACGACGATCAGCAGCCAGATGTTGGCGATGCCGAGCGCCACCAGGGCCACGAGCACGGCGCCGAGGCGCCAGGCGCCGCCCTCGGTGGGCTCGCCGGCGCCGTAGCTCTGCGACGACACCCTCGAGGCCACCTGGGTCGCGGTGCCGCCCTCGGGGCGGTCGGGGGCGTCGGGCAGCGGCGGGGGCGGG
The DNA here is from genome assembly GCA_020439525.1 of Acidimicrobiales bacterium. Lineage (GTDB taxonomy): Bacteria > Actinomycetota > Acidimicrobiia > Acidimicrobiales > Iamiaceae > Aquihabitans. The sequence goes on from JAGQSL010000239.1 coordinate 3,057, forward strand.
GTGGCGGCCATCAGCTCGGGCCCACGGGGTCGGACATGCCCATCACGCTACGGGCTTCGCGCCGGGCCCGGCGGTCGGCCTCGACGACGGCGGTCACATCCTCGGCCGGGGCACCGTCGTGGCGGTCGAGCACCGAGGCGCACACCGCGGCGATGTCGGCCCAGGCGATGCGTCCGTCGAGGAACGCAGCGACCGCCTCCTCGTTGGCGGCGTTCAGCCAGGCCGGGGCGAGGCCGCCCTCCCGCCCCGCCGCGTAGGCGAGGCCGAGGCAGGGGAAGGCGTCGAGGTCGGGCGGCTCGAAGTCGAGGCGGCCGAGCGACGACCAGTCGATGGCGCCGAACGCCGCGCTGCCGCGGTCGGGCCAGGCCAGCGCGTAGCTGATGGGCAGGCACATCGTCGGCTGCGAGAGCTGGGCGATGGTGGATCCGTCGGTGTAGGTGGCCATGGAGTGCACGATCGATTGCGGGTGGACGACGACCTCGATCTGGTCGAAGCCGATCCCCACCCCATCGGCACCAGCGGGCCCCCCGAACAGCTCGTGGGCCTCGATCACCTCGAGGCCCTTGTTCATGAGCGTCGACGAGTCGACGGTGATCTTGGGGCCCATGCTCCAGGTGGGGTGCGCCAGCGCGTCGTCGATGGTGACCGAGGCCAGCTCGTGCTTCGACCGGCCCCGGAACGGGCCACCGCTGGCGGTGAGCACGAGCGACGCCACTCGCGCCGGCCCGTGCGGATCGCGGGAGCGGAGGCACTGGTGCAGGGCGCCGTGTTCGCTGTCGACGGGCACGAGCTCGGCCCCGGGCGTGCGGCGGGCCCGCTGCACCACCGGGCCGCCGGCGATCAGCGACTCCTTGTTGGCGAGGGCGAGGCGACGCCCGGCCAGGAGCGTGGCCAAGGTGACCTCGAGGCCGGCGAAGCCGACCACCCCGTTCACGCAGACGTCGGCCTCGGCGCCGAGCGACGCCAGCCCGTCGGTCCCGGCGCGGACCTCGACCCCTGCGAGCCGTTCGGCGGCGGCCGCCACGTGGGCCTCATCGGCGATGGCGACCACCTTGGGCCGCACCGCGTCGACCTGCTCGGCGAGGAGGTCGAGGTTGCGGCCGGTGGCACCGAGCGCCACCACCTCGTAGCGGTCGGGCTCGGCGGCCACGACCTCGAGGGTCTGCGTGCCGATCGAGCCGGTGGAGCCGGCGATGGCGAGGGTGCGCACGGGCCGGCTCGGGCCTCAGCCCAGCGGGCCGATGGTCAACGTGAGCCAGAGCACGGTGGGGAGCACGAAGAGCATGGCGTCGAAGCGGTCGAGCATCCCGCCGTGGCCCGGCAGCAGCGTGCCCATGTCCTTGACCCCGAGGTCGCGCTTGAGCACGGACTGGCAGAGATCGCCGAGCGGCGCCGCGCAGGCGGCGCCCACGCCGAGGGCGAGTGCCCCGCCCACGCCGTCCCACGGGCCGAGGCCGCCGACCACGGCGAACATGGCGACGAGCAGGGCACAGCCCATCCCGCCGAGCAAGCCCTCGATCGTCTTGTTCGGGCTGGCGGCCGACAGCGGCCGGTGGCCCATGGCCCGGCCGATGAACAGGCCACCCACGTCGTAGGCCACGGTGGCGAGCACGGCCACGAGCAGCAGGCCCCGCCCGTCGGGGAGCCCCAGGATGGCGGTGGCCGCCGACCCGAGGCCGCCGATCCAGAACACGCCGAGCAGCGTGGCGCCCGACCCCTCGAGGACGCGAGGGTCGGGACCTCCGGCGCCGGCCAGGTACCAGGACAGCACGGTGGCCACGACCACGAAGCCCACGAGCGGGAAGGCGGCCAGGCCCCGCCAGTAGACGGCGAGCGGGAGGGCCACGACGGCCACCAGCCCCACGAGGTGGGCGGACTCCCAGCCGACCTTGCGCAGGACCTCGAAGTACTCGAAGGCGCAGACGGCGAGGATGGCCGTCACCAAGACGGTGGTCGCGGCCGAGCCGATCGACAGCGTCACCAGCGCCAGCGCGGCGAGCCCGACCCCGACGCCGATGGCGACCGGCAGGTTGCGGCCACCGTTGTCGGCACCGCCGCCGGGTGGGAGGTACCCGCCGTCGTCGTAGCCGCCGTCGTCGTAGCCCTGGTCGTAGCCGTCGCCGTACTCGTCGCCGTAGCCGTCGCCGGCGTCCCAGTCGCCGACGGGCTCGGCGACCTCATCGGAGGCGCTCCAGTCGTCGTCGCTCTGCCAGGGGCCGGCGGCACCTGCGTCTGCGGTCCGCTCCTCCACCCGTGCCTCCATGTCCTCGAAGCCGAAGTACTCCTCGTGGCTCGGCTCGGCGTCCACGTCGCCCAGCGCCCCCACGCGCACCTCACCGCTGTCGCCGGCGAGCTGCTCCACGAAGCCGTCGTCGCCCCAGTCGTCGTCGGCGTCGCGCCAGCGCGGCGTGGACGTGGCGAACGACGACCACGCATCGAGGTCGTCGTCGTTGTCGTCGATGAGCGGGCGATCGTCGCCGATCAGCACCGCCGGGACCTCGCCGGTGGGCGGCTCGG
>JAGQSL010000240.1 GCA_020439525.1 Acidimicrobiales bacterium
TGGATCGAGCGCACCTACCACCGCCGACGCCGCCAGGCCCGCCTCGGCCGGTTGACCCCGATCGAGTTCGAAACCATCATCACACCCGCCGCCGATCAAGCAGCCTGACCCCACACCCCACCTGTCACCGGATCACGCGGCAGTCCCGGGGTCGATCATCTGTGTATGCCAGGCCCGCTGAGTGGCTCGTCGACCGTCGGGCGGGTCAGTCGTCGTCCATCGTTCCGCATGCCACACACCTGGCGCCGTTGAAATAAGGGAACCCGCAGACGGAGCACCGCATCGCGGGAGCCGCCACCCCCGACGGCCCGCCACCGACTCCGTACGGGCCTCGGGCTGTGACCGTCAGCCCATCGTCGCTGAGGATCTGGATAGGTCCGAGGGAGACATCGTCGTTGACACGCACCGGCTCGTCCGCTTCACCCGCAGGCCGGTCCGCCATGTACTGCTCGACGATCGGGGCGAGGTTCTCCATCGTCTCCCAGGAGAGCTCACCGGACTCGCCGGCTGCCTCAAGGACCGCGACGGCCTGGGCGAGGTTCCGGTCCGTCACGAGCTTGGCTGCAATCCCCCGGGCCTTGTCCGCCGAGGCGGCGGCGCGTTGCAGGTTGACCTGTGCGATGCCGCTGGGCTCCCAGACCATGGCCCGCTTCTTCTGGTTGCAGGGACGGCACGCAGGCAGCCAGTTCTCGTACGAGTTGAGGTCGAAGTCGTCGTTGCGTCCGAGCGCCTCACGGGCGGCGGCGAACGCCTCTGGGTCGTCGCCGAGCGACTCGGGGATCACGTGGTCGATCTCGACGGACTTCATGGTGAGTGCGGCTCCGCACAGGTAGCACTTCTCGCCGTGGGTCGAGTAGACGGCGTGGCGCTCGGTCTGCTTGAACTTGTGCTTCGCCATGGGACTCCTGTTCGCACCCACCTGGGCCGGAGGGCCTCGGCATGACTGGCATCGGATGCTGCGTTGCGACGCTACCGGCGGCTTTGGGACTGCGGGCGGGCTGGGTGTCCGATCCCGCCGCTCCGCTACCGTCCAAGACACTGCGCGGGCGGGTGGGCGCTTGCCTTGGTGGCGGGAGGTGTGCCGTGGTGAAACGAGGCAGCAGGGGGCGCCACCGGGGGCGCGTGGTGGTTGCGGTCATGGCCTTCGCAGTTGCGGCAGCCGCGTGCTCGTCGGGGAGCGGTGGGTCGGAGGGTTCTGTTCCACCCACGGTGGCGGCTCCGCGGGTCGGAGGCGGCCTGGAGGTCTCGGGTGCGGCTGAGAAGGTCAGGGTCGGCACCTCCGACGGTATCGACATCTCGTTGGGCAGCGTGTCCGTCGAGGGCTCGAAGGGGTCGTTCGACGCGAGCGGCAGCATCACGGTCGCGCCCGTGAACGCGACGAAGGTGCCGGGAATGGTGGGCGCGGTTCAGACGACAGGCCGGGCCTCCGGGGTCGTTGTCGATCTCGGCAAGGCAACGCTGGCGAAGCCGTTGACCGTGCGGTTCGCTGTGCCCTCGTCGGAGCTCGATGCGTCGGGCGTCGCCCACGTGGGCGACGACGGCACATGGACGCCGGTGCCGTTCACCGTCGACGGCTCCGACCTGGTCGCTACGACGGACGACTTCTCGTCCCTAGTCGTGTTCGGGATCGACGTCGGTGCGGTCTTCAACGCAGCAGGTTCGTTCGTCGCCCAGCAGTTCGCCGGGCGGACGGATCCGCCGTCGTGCACCGGCGGTCCGTCTTGGGCATCGGTGACTGCGGTGCCGAGCGGCGCCGTTCATTCGTGCGTCCGGTCGAACACCGACAAGAAGTCGGGTGCCGTTCGGGCGGAACTCGAGGTCAAGTCGAACCGGGGGACCTACCAGTGGGTCGCGCTCCCCTCCGACGTGAAGCCGGACTACGTGTGGGTCGAGGGTCAGCCCGACTGGCTCCGGAAGGCAATCGGAGGAGTAACCGGTACCGACTGGACGCGGACGGTACTGCTCGACCCCGGGGGCCGCATGACTGCCGGGTACCGGCGACCTGCGACTGGCAAGCAGGTCACGGCCCGGGTGTACCCGAACCAAGCAGCGGTCGCAGTGAGCGTCGTCGTCGAGCTTGGCAAGCTCTTCGGGCTCGACGGACCCCTCGCCCCCCTGACCGCAGCGTGGTGCCTGGACGTCGTCGACGTCGACCTGGCGGCCCCGGTCACCACATGGGGGAAGCTGCCATCGAGTCCTGCTCCCCTCCTCGACTGCTTCGTGGACAAGATCGCACTGCTGTGGCGGGATCCCCGCAAGGCCGTTGCCGCCGCGGTTGACAGCGTCGCCCCTGGAGCTCCCACTGCCGAGCTTGAGGCGTCAGCTGCGAAGTTCCATAGCCTTGGAAAGGCGGCGGTCGTCATCCAGCTGTCCGGTATCGCGGCCCGGGTCCTGTCCCAGACCCTGGATGCGGCGCTCGACGCCTTCGGCTTCGACAATGTGGGAGACGCCACGTTGACGCTGACCGCGGCCCCGCGCGGGCTGACCCTCGGCACCGACAGCATCGGCGACATCCCATTCGGGACCGAAGGGGCCGAAGCCCGGCGGAGGTTGGTCGCCGTGCTCGGCGAGACGTCAGAACCAGACTCCGTCGTGACGATGACCGAGTGCAGACCAGTGCCGTCGACGATCCTGCGGTGGGGTGACTTCTGGGTCGGGCTCGTCGGTCCCCCCGGCGACCAGACCCTCTCGGGGTACTCGCTGTTCGGCGACGGCGACAGCAGGCTCTCCACCGCAGAGGGGGTCACCGTCGGAGATCGGTACGAGGAGTTCGTCGACGGATTCGGCGACGCCAAACCCTCGGTGTCGGTCACCGACGACAGCACCTACGTCCTCGACGCCCCCGGGCCCGAGATCGAGATGGGTGGCCAGGAGTACGGCGACAGGGCGCTGTCGATCAGCGCTGGAGTCGTACCTGAGTGCTCCGAGTAGGACCGCGCTCGCGGGAGTCGCGCACGTACAGGTGTCCGCTCGCGGCTGTTGACCCCACCACGCAGGCTCCGTCTGATGGCTGCCTCCCGAACGAGCCGTTGCCGGCTGGCGGGTAGCTGAATCGGGGCGGAACACTGTACCGTCGAACGTGCCGCAAACCCTTGCTGTGCAACGATCTGCGCTCCCCAGGTTGGTATGCGGATGTCGATGTTGCGGGAAGCCGGCCGTGCACCGGTACCCCGCCGCCATGGCCAAGCGGGCCCACGCCATCGCCCAGCACCTCGTCGAGCACTACGACGGCGACACCGCGGCGCTCTGGACCACGGCGCGGTCGGGCCAGAAGCTCTACGACCAGGTGTCGGCGCTGCCCGGCTTCGCCGAGGAGAAGTCCCAGATCTTCGTGGCGCTCCTCGCCAAGCGGTTCGACGTCAAGCCCCGGGGGTGGAAGGCCGCCGCCGGGGCGTTCAGCGACGGTGAGCCCCGCTCCGCCGCCGACGTCGACAGCGAGCCCAAGCTGCGCGAGGTCCAGGCCTGGAAGAAGGCCCAGAAGGCGGCCAAGAAGTCGAAGTCCGAGTTCTCGCTGAAGGGCTGAGCGGCTTCGGTCAACCGCCCGGGCGAGGGCGCGGGCACTCGTCGTCGGGCGGTGAGACGAAGGTGTAGGTCTCGATGAGCGGGACGGTCTCCGTGCGCTCGCGCCCTCGGTACCGGAAGCGGACCGTCACCCGATCGAACCCGTTGCCGTCGCCTGCGCCGTAGCGCTCGCAGTCGGTCAGCCGCCCCTTGATCGTGATGCGCAGACCCTCACCGTCGGGCGGGAAGGCCAGGGGTGCGTCGAGCTCCGGGAGGCCGGCATCGGGATCCACCGCCATCGACGCGGCTCGCACGCCGGTCTGCTCGAACAGTGACGACGGTGCATCGCCGAGGTCCACGTCGAGCAGCTCGACGCCCTCGTCGGCCTGGAGGCACGTGCCGAGGCCCACGGTCGCTCCGTCGACGTAGCCGATGAGCTCCTCGGTCGCCCCGGCGGCGGAGCGCTGCTCGACCGTCACGAACGGATCGTCGGCGCGCACGCCGCCGCAGAAGCTCCCCAGTCCCGGATCGGCGGTGGCGTCGGCGTGGCGCCTCCACCCCACCGCACCGACCACGACGAGCATGGCGACGACGACCAGCGCGACGCGGAGGGGAACCCGTCGGAGCTGGTGGAGCGGGCCGTACGAGCCCCGAAGGCCGTGCTCGGCGCGCAGGGCATCGACGTAGCTCGTCGGGGTGCCCAGCTCGGCCACGAGCTGGTCCCAGGTGGCGACGGGCGGCCGCTCACCGAGGTTCGCCGCCACGATCGCACCGAGCTCGACCCGCGCCGCCTTCGGCACGTCGGCGAGGTGGCGGGCGGCCTCGGCCACGTAGCGCTCCTCGTGCTCGCCGAGCCCCACCATCGGGCCACCGGGGAGCGCGCCCGTCACCCGACCCTCCCCGCCTCGACCACCGACGCCACGGCATCGATGTGAGCCCGCCAGGCCCGCTGCTCCTGGCCGAGGTGGGCGACGCCTGCGTCGGTGAGCCGGTAGTAGCGCCGAGCCCGGCCGTTGTCGGCCAGCTCGGCGGACGAGGCCACCAGGCCTCGACCCTCGAGGCGGCGCAGGCAGGCGTAGACCGCAGCCTCGCCGAGGCCGACCACGCCGGCCTCGGCCAGGGCGCGTCCCACGGCGTAGCCGTAGGTGCGCTCCTGCGCTCGGACCACGCTCATCACCACCAGATCGACCGTGCCGCCACCGAACGGCTCCTCTCGCACGTGGAATACCCTATGCGAACGAGCATGGTGGACGCGTGGAGCGTGGGAACGTGGCGTCGCTCAGCGGGCCTGCTGGATCTTGATCATGTTTCCGGCGGGATCGCGCACCGAGCAGTCGCGGGTGCCGTAGGGCTGGTCGGTGGGCGGCTCCACCACCTCGGCCCCGCTGGCCTCGACCTGGGCGAACACCGCCTCGAGGTCGTCGGCGGCGAGCACCACCATGGCGTAGGTGCCCTTGGCGATCATCTCGAGGACGGTGCGCCGCTCGTCGTCGGTGATCCCGGGGTCGACCGCCGGCGGGGTGAGCACGATGCTCGTGTCGGGCTGGTCGGGCGGCCCGACGGTGATCCAGCGCATGTCCTCGTAGCCCACGTCGAGGCGGACCTCGAAGCCCAGGACGTCGCGGTAGAAGCCGATCGCCGCCTCGCCGTCGGTGTGCGGGAGGAAGCTGGAGTGGATGGTGGTTGCCATGGGAGGCAACCTACGGACGACCCACCGCCGACGCTTCTCGATTCCTGACCGGTCGGGTGAACTGCTTGGCGACGCAGGCCGGGATGCCAGCGGTCGACGGTGCGGCCCGGCGGCGGTACTCGCTGGGCGAGGTGCCGACGAGGTCGGTGAAGCGGCTGCTGAAGCTCCCGAGCGACGAGAACCCGACGGCGACGCACACCTCGGTGACGCTCAGGTCCCCTCGGCGCAGGAGCGTCATGGCCCGCTCGATGCGCCGGGTGGTGAGGTAGGCGTAGGGCGGCTCGCCGTAGGCCCGGCGGAACTCGCGGCTCAGGTGGCCCGCCGACATGTGGACGCCGGCGGCGAGCTCGGCCACGTCGAGCGGCTGGGCGTAGTCGCGGTCGATGCGATCGCGCACGCGCCGCAGCCACACGAGGTCTGCCACCCGTTGCGCCGATCCCGGCTCGCCTGCCACGCCCCGAGCGTACGGCGGCGCCGCTGGCTCGGCTCCTACGAGCGCTCGAGCACCACCACGGGGATGGTGCGGGTGGTGGCCTCCTCGTAGCCCTGGAACTGCGGGTACGCGGCCTTCTGCGCCGTCCAGAGCCCGGCGCGCTCGTCGCCCTCGGCCACCCGGGCCGTCACCGGGAAGGTGTCGGCGCCGAACTCCACCGTGGCGGTCGGGTTGGCGACGAGGTTGTGGTACCAGTCCGGGTTGTCGGGGGCACCGGCCTTGGAGGCGAAGACCACCAGGTCGTCGCCCCGCTCCTGGGCCATGAGCGGCGTGGTGCGCTGGGTGCCGGTCTTGGCGCCGGTGTGGGTGACCAGCACCATCGGCGCCCCCTCGAACGGACCGCCCACCTTGCCTCCGTTGGCCCGGAACTCGGCGATGATCTGCTGGTTCCAGTCGTTCATGTCGTCGGACATCGCCGACCTCCTCGCGCGGGCGCCGCCGACCGTCGACGAGCGGCGCCACGGTACCTGGCGCTCACCCGGGCGGCTCGGGTGGCACCGAATTGACCGATCGGTCAAGTTCGCGGGCTCCGGCCGCTACCGTGGGCGCAGTCTCCCCGGCAGGGGCCGGGAGCACGAAGGGACCCGCCATGACCGCGCCCACGCTCGACATCGCCGATCCCGCGTTCTGGCGCCGCCCCCTCCAGGCCCGCATGGACGACTTCGCCCGGATGCGAGCCGAGTCGCCCTTCACCCGCTCGGCCATCCCGAACCTGATGACCGGCGAGCTCGACGAGTTCTTCGCCGTCACCCGCCATGCCGAGCTCGTGGAGATCAGCCGCCGGCCGCTCGACTTCTGCTCGGGGAGGGGCTCCACCAACATCTCCGACATGCCGGCGGAGGCGCTGGAGTTCTTCGGCTCGTTCATCGCCATGGACGATCCCCGCCACGCCCGCCAGCGCGGCATCGTCGCCCGCTCGTTCACGCCCCGCCGCCTCCAGGGGGTGCTCGACTCGGTCGAGACGATCTGCACCGAGGTGATCGACGGCTTCTGCGAACAGGGCGAGGTCGACCTCGTCGAGGCATTCTCGCAGCCGTTCCCGCTCCTGGTGATCTGCGACATGATGGGCATCCCCCGCAGCGAGTTCGACACGGTGCTGCGCTGCACCAACGTCATCCTGGGCGGCGGCGATGCCGAGATGATGGGGCTGCCGCCCGGGTCGCTCGACCCCGAGGACCTGGACATCAACGCGCTGACCGCCACCCTGTTCGGGGCCGGCATCGAGCTGATCGGGCTGATGAACGACCTGGCCGAGTTCCGCCGGAAGCACCCCACCGACGACCTCACCTCGGCGCTGGTCAACGCCGAGGTCGGCGAGGAGATGCTGGCGCCCGAGGAGATCGGGCCGTTCTTCATCCTCCTCGCCGTCGCCGGCAACGACACCACCCGCACGGCCACCAGCCACGGCATGCACCTGCTCTCGCAGTTCCCCGACCAGCGCGAGGTCTGGCAGGGCGACCTGGCCGGCACCACGGCCACCGCGGTCGACGAGATCGTGCGCATGGCCTCGCCGGTGACCTTCATGCGCCGCACGGTCACCCACGACCTCACGCTCTCAGACCAGCGGTTCGCCGAGGGCGACAAGATGATCCTGTTCTACGGCGCGGCCAACCGGGACCCCCGCGCCTTCGACGAGCCCGAGCGCTTCGACGTCCGCCGCGACCCCAACCCGCACGTCGGCTTCGGCGGGCCCGGCCCGCACTTCTGCCTCGGCGCCCACCTGGCCCGCCGCGAGCTGTCGGTCGCGTTCGACCAGCTGCTCACCCGCCTGCCCGACATCGAGGTGGCCGGCGAGCCCGTGCTGCTCGACGCCCTCGGGGTACCGCTCGTCGGCGGCATCAAGCGGCTCCCGGTCACGTTCACCCCGACCGCGAAGCTCGGCGACGCGAGCTGAGCCGCCGCTGAGGGCCGCTCAGGCGGTCCGGGTCAGCTCGACGCTGACCTCGAGGGCCTGGTCGGCTCGCCCGGCGTAGATGCCCCGGAACGGCGCCACGTCGTGGTAGTCCCGCCCCGCCGCCACCCGGACGTGGCGCTCGGCCACGGGGTGCATGCTCGTCGGGTCGAGCGGCCACACCGAACCGGTGAACGCGGCCACCCAGGCGTGGCTCTCCCCGACCGCCTGCTCGTCGATCTCGGCGTCGACCTTCGGGTGCAGGTAGCCCGACACGTACCACGCCGGGATCCCCATCGCCCGCAGCAGCGCGAGGGTCACGTGGGCGAAGTCCTGGCACACGCCCGAGCCGTGACCGAGCACCTCGTTCACCGTGGTCTGCACGCCGGTGGCGCCGACCACGTACTCGAGGCGGTCGTGCACCCATCCGGCCACCGCCTCGGCGGCCGCCGCCGGCGTGGCGGACGCAGCGCGGATCTCGGCGGCCGTGGCCGTCACCTCGCCGTTCCAGCTCACCGTGGGCGTCGGCACGAGGAGCTCCTCGAACTGGTCGCGCAGCGCCTCGTCGGCCAGGTCGTCCCAGGTGGCGTCGCCGGGCTCGACCGGCGCGGTGCCGGTCTCGACGATCGCCCGGCCCACCACGCTCAGCTCCTGGTGGGGCACCTGGAGGTCGAAGTGGTGCACGACCGAGCCCCAGTAGTCGATGTGGCGGACGACGCGCGTCGAGGGATCGACCTCGACACGGCTCGACAGCACCGCCTGGTGACGGTCGGATCGGGGCTCGAGTCGGGCCTCGTTGTAGGACTGGAACACCGGCGCGCTGTAGCGGTAGCGGGTGCTGTGCACGATCTGCATGCGCCAGGTCATCGCGTCCCCCTCACGCCCCGACGTCCACGTTCCACTCGATGAACGCCACCCGCTGGAAGTAGCGCTGGGTGACAAGCTCGCTGGCGTGGGCGCACGCCTGCTGCAGCCTCGACACCGTCGCCGGCAGGTCCTGGGCCAGCACGACCGGGTCGGTGTAGGCGAGCTCGGCGCGGATGCGTCCGACCTCGCGGGCCGCGGCCGACACCTGCGGGTGCGCCTGGCGCCGACCGTTCGAGGTGAGCCGGGCCCCGCCGTCGACCTGGTCGAGGCACTGCTCGGCCTGGGCCAGGGCGTAGTTCACCGAGCGCGGGAAGTCCGGGTCGAGCAGCAAGACGCTGAGCGCCCGGGCCTTGTCGATGTCACCTCCGTACGTGCGCAGGAAGGCGTCGTTGGCGCCGCACGACACCAGCACCCCGCTCCAGCGCGAGGCATCGGCCGTCTCGGGCACGGCACCCAGCAGGCGGGCGGTCATGTCGACGCGCTCGAGGCTCCGCCCGATGGTGAGGAAGCGCCACCCGTCGTCGTGGAGCAGGACGGTGTCGGTGAGCCCGCCCACCAACGCCACCCGGTCGCGCACCCACTGGAACAGCAGGTGAGGGCCCAGGGTCCGAGCGGCGCGCACGTGGTTGTCGAGCTCGTGGTACGTGCGGTTCAGCGCCTCCCACACCTCGGTGGCGAGGATCTCGCGCAGGCCCCGGGCGTTCTCGCGGGCCAGGCGCAGCGACCCCACCACCGAGCTCGGGTTGTCGGCGTCGTAGGCGAGCAGCTCGATCGCCTTCCAGAGGTCGATCGGCCCGTCCTGCTGGTCGCGCACCACCGCCAGCTCGACCGGGTCGAGGCCCATGGCGGCGAGCAGCGACTCGCCGACGTGGGGGTCGTGGGCCTGGACCACCATGCGGTGGACGTACACGTCGAGCAGCCGGGCGGTGTCGTCGGCGCGCTCGAGGTAGCGGCCCATCCAGTAGAGGGCCTCGGCGATGCGGCTCAGCACGGGCCCGCCTCCTCGTCCTCAGCGTCGTCGCCGGACGAGGCGACCACCGCCACCTGCTGCTGTTGCTGGAGCTGCTGCTGGTGGTGGCGCTCGTGGTCGTCGGCCGGGCCGAACTGGAGCGGCACCGGCGCGGTCGGCCGGGCGGTGGCCGCCACCGGCACGGGCATCGAGAGCTCCATCCCGAACGACGTGTCGTCGTCGGCCAGCACCCAGGTGTCCTTCGAACCACCGCCCTGGCTCGAGTTCACGACCAGCGACCCCTCCGGGAGCGCCACGCGGGTCAGGCCGCCGGGGAGCACCCACACCTTCTCGCCGTCGTTCACGGCGAAGGGCCGGAGGTCGAGGTGGCGGGGCCGCAGCCGGCCGTCGACGAGGGTGGGCCCGGTGGAGAGCGAGACGACCGGCTGGGCGATGTAGCCGCGGGGGTCGCCCTCGATGTCGGCCCGGCAGGCCGCAAGCTCCTCGTCGGACGCGTCGGGCCCGAACACCAGGCCGTAGCCGCCCGAGGCGTCCACCGGCTTCACCACCATGCGGTCGAGGTTCGCCAGGACGTGCTCGCGCTGGTCGACCTCGCCGAGGCGGAAGGTGTCGACGTTGTGGAGGAGCGGGGCCTCGCCCAGGTAGTACTCGATCAGGTCGGGCACGTAGCTGTAGATCAGCTTGTCGTCGGCCACCCCGTTGCCCACCGCATTGGCGATGGTGAGGTTGCCCGCCCGCGCCGAGTGGATCAGCCCGGCGCAGCCGAGGACCGACTCGGGCCGGAACTGCAGCGGGTCGAGGAACTCGTCGTCGATGCGGCGATAGATGACGTCGACGCGCTCCTCGCCCGTGGTGGTGCGCACGTAGGTCACGTCGTCGCGGCACACGAGGTCGCGCCCCTCGACCAGGTCCACGCCCATGAGCCGCGCCAGCAGCGCGTGCTCGAAGTAGGCGCTGTTGTGCACGCCGGGGGTGAGCACCACGATCCGCGGGTCGGCGGCGCGCGCGGGGGCCGTGGAGCGCAGCGCACCCAGCAGGTGCCGGGGGTAGTCGTCGACCGGCGCCACGGCGTGCTGGCCGAAGAGGTCGGGGAAGACCCGGGCCATCACCCGGCGGTTCTCCATCACGTACGAGACCCCCGAGGGGCTGCGCAGGTTGTCCTCGAGCACCCGGAACTCACCCTGGTCGTCGCGGATCACGTCGACGCCCGACACGTGGATGCGCACCCCGCCGGCCGGCTCGATGCCGTGCACCTGGCGGTGGAAGTGCGGCGAGGAGTGCACCAGCTTGCGCGGTACCACGCGGTCGTTGAACACCTCGCCCGGACCGTAGACGTCGGCCAGGAAGGCCTCGAGGGCCCGCACCCGCTGGCGGATGCCGGCCTCGAGCCGACGCCACTCCTCGCCGGAGAGGACGCGGGGCACCAGGTCGAGCGGGAAGGGCCGCTCCTGACCGGAGAGGGCGAAGGTCACGCCTCGATCCCGGTAGGCCCGGCTCAGCCCGTCGGCCCGAGCGGCGAGGTCGGCGGTCGACTGGGGCTCGAGCGTGTCGTGGATCGAGCGATAGGTGTCGCGCACCCGACCGAACCGGTCGAACATCTCGTCGAAGGTGCGTCGGACCGACCCCGAGTCGTAGTCGTCGAACAGGTCGCTCACCCCGACGATCCTGCGAGGACGCGGTTTCCCTTCCGTTCGCACCTCGTGAACGCTACGTGAACCGACCGTCCGACCGATCCGACGCGGCGCCGACGGGCGCTGCGGTCACCCGAGGGTGGGCTCGATCGGCTCCATGCGGACCTCGCGGGCCATGCGCCACGCCCCCAGGCTGCCGAAGGCGCTCATCCACGCCACCACGCCCCACACCACGTAGTGCGGGAGGTGGCCGGCGGAGCGCAGCACGTACAGGTAGGGCGCCAAGAAGGCGAACAGCACCATGGCGATCCACGGGAGCGCCTGGCGCATGGGCCGTCGCTCGTCGCGCAGGATCTTCACGCCCATCGCCTGGCCGACGCCGTAGGCGGGGGCCGTGCCCACGTCGAGGACGAGGAACCACCAGGGATCGACGCCGTAGCGGTCGAGCATCGGCCACACCACGACGGCCCGAGCGGCGCACAGCACCACCACGCCCAGGGTCCACATCTGGCCCAAGGTGCCGAGGGTGCGCAGCTCGGCCAGCAGGCCGGGGCACTCGTCGCTCTCGTCGAGGACGAGCGAATCGCTGAGGTGGGTCACGCAGGCTCCCGGGCCGTAGGTCCGCCCGGACCGTAGCCGGACAGGTGCTCACGGTATCGGCACCCCCGATGGCGACTTGAATCGAACCGGGCCGCCGATCGCCTCACGACGCCCGCTGGTGGTGGCGGGCCCGGTCGAGCCAGCCGAGCAGGATGGCGACGGCCCGGGGGTCGTGGCGCAGGTCGTGGGCGGCACCCGGGATGATGCGCAGCTCGGCGTCACCGTGGGCGTCGCTCAGGACGCGGGCGTCGAAGGAGGGGACGGTCTCATCGTCGGAGCCGTGCAGCACCAGCAACGGCCGGGGCGCCACGCGCGCCGCCTCGTCGGCCGGCTTGATCTCGTGGAGGCCCCGGGCCCACTGGTCGGTGGACGGCGGGAAGTCCGAGCGGTGGATGGCACCGATGTCGCGAGCGTGCTGGAGGAGTCGGCGGGGGTGGTTGGCCCAGTCCTTGAAGTCGGCGGGCGTGCCGAGGGTCGCCACGCCCGCGATCTCCGGACGGCGGGCGGCCGCGCAGACGCACAGCCCGCCGCCGGTGCCGAAGCCGGCGAGCCAGACCCCCCGCGTCTCGCCCAGGGTGCGGGCGTGCTCGGCGGCGGCCAGCACGTCGTCGAGCCAGCCGGCCAGCTCGAAGTCCCCGCCCGAGGACCCGCACCCGCGGAAGGCGAACGTGAGCACCCGCCACCCCTCGTTGGCGATGCGATCGGCCAGCTCCGGATACGAGCGGTTGGTGGCCGCCGCCCCCAGCGCCGAGGACGGGTAGCCGTGGCACAGCACGAGGGTCGGCGGCGCCGCATCGGCGACGGGCGGGTTGGCGAGGTACCCGGCCAGCGTCACCCGACCCGACGCGATCTCGACGTCCACCGCTCAGCGCCGATCGGCCGGGGCGAGCGTCCTCACTCGGCGGCGGCGCGAGCGCTGGCGTGGGGCGAGTACCCCCGGTTGGCGGCCTCCACCAGCGTGTCGGGACCGAAGCAGAGGTACGTCCCCGCCTCCATCAGCTCGTCGATCACGTCCTGCGGCGCCGTGTCGAGGTCGTAGACGACCTGGGTGCGCTTGTCGCCGACGTACTGGTGGTGCTCGAACTTCGTGGGGCGAGACATGGGCGCCAAACGTACGCGAACTCGCCGCCGGGCGGGAACCCGCCGAGGCCCCGCTCAGGCTTCGGGCCCGATGGCGCCGATCGCCTCGAGGTAGGCCATCCGCCCGTCGAGCACGGCGACGACGTCGACGTCCTCCAGCTCCCGGCCGCTCTCGTCGGCGAGGGCGAGGATCCGGGCGATCGCCAGCTCCTCGTCGACCACCTCGGTCTCCTCGTCGTCGGGATCCACGACGGCGGTCGCCTCCTCGAGGAGGTCGGCGTCGGCGAGCAGCACCCAGCGCACGTCGTCGTGGGAGATGCGGGCCTGGGTGGCCTCGGGCAGCCGGTCGGCGATGAAGTGCACCGCCTCGGTCAGGTCGAACACGGCCGGCCGGGCGGCGTCGGAGAGCCGGGCGGTCTCGCGGCCGAGCACCACCAGGCCGATGACGACGATGAGGGCGAGGCCGAGGAGGCCGAAGAGCCAGGGCACGACCGCAAGCTACCGCTGACGCCGTGGCGGCCTACTGCCCGGGCATCGGCACCGGGTCGTCGAACCCCTCGCCGCGGGCCCGGCGATCGAGCGCGTAGTCGACCAGCGACGTGTAGAGCAGCATGACCTTGGGGCCGTAGGTGGGATCGGTGGCCCACACCGTGGTGAGGTCGCCCCAGGTCTGGCAGCACCCCTTCGGGCCGCGGAGCCGCTTGTCGACGAGCGGGTTGGCGTACTCGGGGTCGCGCACGGCGTAGCCCTTGAGGAGCTGGATCTGGGCCCGCACGCCTGCCTTCGGCGACGCGAACACGAAGCCGAGCGGCACGTTGTCGTAGTGGCCGATGCCCGAGAAGTTGTTGCCCACCACGCTGTCGGTGTTGGCGAACCCGCCCGTCTCCAGCACGGCCTGGGCGAAGGCGATGTCGCCACGGATGCCCTCGGCGCGGCCCTCCTCGATGAACCAGCGGGCGTAGTCCTCGATCGGCGTGGCGACCCGAGGCCGGTAGGGGCTCTGCTCGAACCAGCCCGCCAGGTCTTCGGCGGAGAGCCGGGGCAGGCCGATGATCGGGACCTCGAGCGGCACGGGCACGATGGGGGCGTTGCCGGCCGTGCGGAGCCGGTGGTCGGCCGCCTCCTGCTCGCTCAGGGCGTCGAGGTGGGCTCGCTCCGCATCGACGCGCGCCTGCGCCGCCGTGGCCGCCTCGCTCATGCGCCGGGCGGCCTCGTCGGACGTCGCCTTCTTGACCTTGCGCACGTCGCGGACCTTGGCCTTGGCCGCCGCCACCGCCTCGGCGGCGGCCTCGGTGACCTCCTGCTGGCGGGCCAAGACCTGGTCGAACATGATCGTGCGGCCGGCCGCGGCATCGGACGTGTCGCCGTCGACGAGCGCCCGGTACTGCTCGAGGTCATCGGTGTTGCCGGTGACGTAGGCGCGCACCGTGAGGTCGGAGAGGCGCTCGCGCTCCACCTCGAGCTCGGCGTCGGCCGCCCGCC
>JAGQSL010000241.1:0-4977 GCA_020439525.1 Acidimicrobiales bacterium
TCCGCCGTCGCCTCCACGGCGAGGTCGCCAAGGTCGTCGTCGGCCAACCGACGGTCACCGACGGCCTGCTCACCGCGCTCGTCGTGGGCGGCCACGTGCTGCTCGAGGGACCCCCGGGCACGGCCAAGACGCTGCTCGCGTCGACCTTCGCCCGGGCCCTCGGGGTCGACTTCGGCCGGGTGCAGTTCACCCCCGACCTCCTGCCCACCGACGTCACCGGGACGGTCGTGCTCCGCGACGGCGAGCTCACGTTCCGGCCCGGCCCGGTGTTCACCAACGTGCTGCTCGCCGACGAGATCAACCGCACGCCGCCGAAGACCCAGGCGGCGCTGCTCGAGGCCATGCAGGAGCAGCAGGTGAGCGTCGACGGGGAGCCGCGCCCGCTCCCGGAACCGTTCCTCGTGATCGCCACCCAGAACCCGATCGAGCACGAGGGCACCTACCCGTTGCCCGAGGCCCAGCTCGACCGCTTCCTGCTGAAGGTCGACGTCGGCTATCCGAGCGCTGACGACGAGGCCGCGCTGCTGCGCCTGCCGCGGAGCGGCCTGCGGCCGACCTCGCTCGCCGACGTGGCGCCGGTCGCCGATGCGGCGGAGATCGCCTCGGCGCGCGCCGAGGTGGACGCGACCGTCGTGACCGAGGAGGTGGCGGCCTACGTGACCGCCCTCGTGCGCGCCACCCGGGAGCTGCCGTCGGTGGAGCTGGGTGCCAGCCCCCGGGCGGGGGTGCACCTGCTGGCTGCGGCGCGGGCGACGGCAAGGATGTGGGATCGCCACTACGTGATCCCCGACGACGTGATGCGCATCGCTCCGGCCGTCCTGCGCCACCGCATCGTGTTGCGCCCGGAGGCGGAGCTCGATCGCACGAGCACCGATGCGGTGGTGGCCAACGCCATCGCCGCCGTGCCGGTGCCGCGCTGACCGTGGTCGAGCCGACCGTGGTCGAGCCGGTTCGCCCCGAGGCCCGCCGCGCCGCCCGCGCCCGAGGTCCCTGGTGGCCCACGGGGGCCCTGGTGGGCGTGCTCGCGGGCAGCGCGGTGCTGGTCCCGCTCGCCGGCGCGGCCACCTGGCGGCTCGCCCTGCTCGCGATCGCGGTCGCCTGGGTGATCGACGCCTCGCGGCTGCGGGCGCCGGCGGTGGAGCGCGTCGTCCCCACCGAGCTGGTCCGCGGGGTCGCGGTCGGGCTGCGCGTCGTGGTCGCGGCCCGACCGGGCGTGCGGGTGCGCGTCCGCCAGCCCCAGACGGCCGATCTCCGCGTCTCGCCGGCGGAGAGCGAGGACGTGCTCGCCGCCGAGCTCACCCCCCGGCGGCGAGGCCGCCACGTCCTCCCGCCCGTGGTGGTCCGCTCCACGGGCCCGCTGCGCCTGGCCCGGCGAGACCACGAGGCCGGCGGCGAGCTCGAGGTGGCCGTGCACGCCGACCTCCCCGGGGCCCGCCGCCTCGCCCTCGCCGTCCAGCGGGGCACGTTCCGCGACCCGGGTCACCGGCGGGGCCCGATCGGGTTGGGCACGGAGTTCGACCGCATCCGCGAGTACGCCGATGGCGACGACGTCCGCCGGCTCAACTGGGCCGCGACCGCTCGGGTGGGGCGGCCGATGGTGAACCAGCACCGCGAGGACACCGAGCGGACCGTCTGGTGCCTCGTCGACGCCGGCCGGCTCTCGGCCTCGCCCGTCGGCGACCGCACCCGGCTCGACCTCGCCCTCGACGCGGTCGCCGCCGTGGCCGCCACGGCGGAGGCGCTGGGCGACCGCGTGGGCGCGGTGGCCTACGACGAGCGGGTCCGCCGCACGGTCCCGCCGCGACGCGGCGGTGCGGCCACGCTGGTAAGGGCGCTCGACGACGTCGAGCCCGAGATCGTCGACAGCGACCACGAAGCGGCGTACGCACAGGTGTCGGGCACCAAGCGCTCGCTCGTGGTCGCCTTCACCGATCTCCTCGACGAGGCGGCCGCCCGCCCCCTGCTCGACGCCGTGCCCGTGCTGGTGCGCCGCCACGCCGTGCTCGTCGTGAGCCCGGCGGACCCCGAGCTCGTCACCGCGGTCACCCGTCCCCCCGGCGATCGGCGGTCGCTGCTCGTCGCGTCGGCCGCGGCCGGCCTGCTGGCCGAGCAGGACCGGATCGACGCTCGCCTGCGCGGGGCCGGGGCGCAGGTGATCGAGCCCCTCGCCGACCAGCTCCCCGCGGCCTGCGTGGGGGCCTACCTCCGGCTGAAGGCGCAGGCCCGGCTCTAGGCGGGGGAGGTGGACCGCGGGATCCGCCCTCGCCAGAGCACGCACCCCCAGAACGCCAGGCCGAGCCCGACGCCCACCGCGATCGCCCCGGGCGCAGGCAGGCCGAGCGGGGTCACGAAGCCCTCCACCAGTCCGCACGGCACGAGCAGCGCGGCTGAGCCGAGCGCCATCTCGACGCCGGCGCGGCCCTCGTCGGCGAGCGCCTCGGTGCGGGTGCGGTGGCCCGGGCGCAGCAGGGCCCAGCCGGTGCGGAGCCCGGCCGCGCCGGCCACCACGATCAGCGACAGCTCGAGCACCCCGTGGGGCACCACGAGGCGGACCAGCGCATCGCCCTGGCCGCCCGCGACGGCGAGCCCCGCGACCAGGCCGAGCACCAGGCCGTTGAACGCCAGCATGAACCCGGTGGCCACGCCCGCGGTCAGACCGCCCGCGTAGGCGACGAGTGCGACCCGTGCGTTGTTGGTGAAGATCTGCGAGGAGAACGCGGCGCTGTCGGATGCCTGCAGGTCGAGGTCGTCGGGGTCGCGCGGGCCGTCCTCGGCGATGCCGGCGGTGAGGGGCGAGATCTGGGCGAGCGCCACCCCACCGGCGGGGTCGTGGTGGGCCCAGAGCCCGACCGCGAGGCCGGGCGCGAACAGGAGCAGCGCGCTGATGGCGAGGAAGGCCGGACGCTCGACGACCCGCCGCCAGTACCCGGTGGCAGCGAAGGCGCGCACCGAGCCGCGGGCGCGCACCGTGCCGAGCAGCAGCGGGCGCGACCGGCCGACCAGCTCGGCGAGGCGACCCACGATCGGGTCGGCCGGGTAGCAGCGGCGGGCGAACGCGAGGTCGGCCACGGCGCTGCGGTGCAGGTGGTCGAGGCGCCGGATGCCGGGCGCATCGAGGCGCTCGACGCGCCCGCGTGCCGAGGCGACGAGCGCGTCGAGCTCGTCCCAGGCGGACTGGCGGTCGGTGACGAAGGACAGGAGCGTTCGGCGCACGTCGTGGGTGTCTAGGGTCGGGGCGTGGAGTTGGACGACACGGTGGTCGTCGCCGGGGCCGAGGGTATCGACCACCGGATCGTGCTGGCGGGCATCGCGTCGCGAGGGTCCGCGCTCGCGCTCGACCTGCTGCTGCAGTTCGTGGTGCTCGGGGTCCTCGTCGCGCTGCTCGGTGCGGGGGGCGGGCTCGAGCTGTCGGTCCTGTACGTCCTGCTGTTCCTGGTGCTGTTCGGCTACCCGGTGCTGGCCACGGCCTTCGCCAACGGCCAGACGGTGGGCAAGCGGCTCCTGTCGATCGCCGTGGTGCGCGACGACGGAAGCCGGGTGGGGTTCCTCGCCGCCACCATCCGCACGCTGCTGCTCTTCGTCGATGCCCTGCCCGGCACCTACACGGTCGGCATGGTGGCGATCGTCGCCACGAAGCGCTCGCAGCGGATCGGCGACCTGGTGGCCTCGACCATCGTGGTGCGCCGCCCTCGCCGGGCCCCGATGGCGCCGGTCGGCTACCAGGCCGACCACGTCCCCGCGGCAGCCGCGACGTGGAGCGCCCAGTGGGACCTGGCGATGGTCACACCCGAGGAGGTGGCGATGGCGCGGAGCTTCCTCGAGCGGCGGGCCCAGCTCACGCCCGACGCCCGCTGGCAGCTGGCCGTCACCCTCGCCGATCAACTTCGACCGAAGGTGGCCGGCGTCCCGCTCGACGGCGGTCCCGAGGCCTTCCTCGAGCGGATCGTCGTGGCGCGCACGGCTCGCTGACCTGGCGGAGCCTACGAGGGTCGGTCGGCGGCGAGCAGGCGCTGGGCCGCTGCGGTGGGCGAGACCTCCCCGGCCACCACCTGCTGCTCGAGGCGGTGCAGCTCGGCCCGCACGGCCGGCGACGCGCGGAACCGGTCGAGCAGGCCCGAGCGCAGCTCGTCCCAGAGCCAGGCCTTGGCCTGCTCGGCGCGCAGCCGCCGGAGGGCGTCGGTGTCGCGGAGGTGGCCGTGGATGGCGACGACCTCGTCCCAGACCTCGGCGATGCCGATCCCGGCGGGGGAGCTCACGAGGAGCGTCGAGACGTCGAGCCCCTCGTGCTTCGGGCGCAGGAGGTGGAGGGCCCGGCGCAGGTCGGCCGCGGCGTGGTTGGCGGCGGGGGCGAGGTCGCCGTCGGCCTTGGTGACGACCACCAGGTCGGCCAGCTCCATGATCCCCCGCTTGATGCCTTGGAGGTCATCGCCGCCCGAGGGCGAGGCGAGCAGCACGAAGACGTCGACCAGGTCGGCGACCGCGAGCTCGGACTGGCCCACGCCGACCGTCTCGACGAGCACCACGTCGAACCCGGCCGCCTCGCAGAGCAGCAGCGCCTCGCGCGTGCGGCGGGCCACGCCGCCCAGCTCGGTGCCCGCCGGTGAGGGCCGGATGAACGCCCGAGGATCGCGCGCCAGCGCCTCCATGCGCGTCTTGTCGCCGAGGATCGAGCCGCCGCTGCGGCGGCTGGAGGGGTCGACCGCCAGCACCGCCACGTGGTGGCCGGCCCCGGTGAGGTGGGTGCCGAGGGCCTCGATGAACGTGCTCTTGCCGACGCCCGGGGGTCCGCTGATCCCCACCCGGACGGCCCGTCCGGCGTGGGGGAGCACGGCGTCGACCAGGGCGGCGGCGCGGGCCCGGTGGTCGGCGCGCGTGGACTCCACGAGCGTGATCGCCCGGGCGAGGGCCCGGCGGTCGCCGGCGCCGACCGCGGCCACCAGGTCGTCCAGCGCTGCGTCGCCCACGGCCCGCAACCTA
>JAGQSL010000241.1:5102-7198 GCA_020439525.1 Acidimicrobiales bacterium
CGGCTGTCGATCACCGCCGCCTACTACCGGGCCTCGTGGAAGCTCACCCGCCGGGTGGCGGTGCGGGTGCGATCGGAGCGCCGTCGCGACCGCCTGCTCGCGCACTACGGGCCGGGCTCGTTCCTCGGGCTGCTCCTCGTGTGGACCGGCGGTGAGATCCTCGGGTGGGGCCTGATCTGGTGGGGGGTGCGGGAGGGGTTCACGACCCCGATCGCCTCGCTGGCCGACGCCCTCTACTACTCCGGCGTCGTCTACTTCTCCATCGGCTTCGGCGACATCCTTCCCGCCACGGGCGGGCTGCGGCTGCTCACGGTCATCGAGGGCCTGTCGGGGCTGGGCACGCTCGGGCTGGTGATCGGCTTCATCCCGAGCCTCGCCTCGGCCTACTCGGCGCGCGAGCGCCAGCTGCTGCTGCTCGATGACCTCACCGACCGCCGGATCACCCCCATCAGCCTGGCGCGGGCCTACGTCGGGCCCGACGGCGACACCGAGCGCCTCGAGGCGTTCTTCGACGAGTGGTCGGCCTGGTGCGCCGAGGTCTACGACTCGCACACGTCGTACCCGATGCTCATGTGGTGGCGGTCCAAGCACCGGGGCCACTCGTGGATCACGGGGCTCGGCGTGGTCACCGACGCGGCCATCGCCTACGCGGGGGCCGTGGAGGATGGCGACCGTGGGGCGGCCATGCGCCTGCACCGGCAGGCCGTGCGCCTCGTCGGCGGGCTCTCCGAGCGCGTCGGCATCCGCCCGGACCCCGACGTCACCGAGCTCACCCGCGAGGGCTGGGCGGTGGGCCACGCCTCGATGGTCGAATCGGGGTTCGAGCCGCTCGACGTCGACGACGCCTACGAGCGCGTGCTCGCCCTGCGCCGGCAGTTCCACCCCTACATGGAGGCCTTCATCGACGAGCTCCTCGCCCCGCGCGGGTTCTGGGGCGTGACCTCGGCCGAGCACCTGGCCGAGGCCGAGTTCGTGGTGGCCGATCCCGACGACGGCCCCGACGTCGGCGTCACGACGTGAGCAGGCCTCGCACGTAGGCCGCCTGGCCGGCGTGTTGGAGGTCGTCCTCGGCGATGCTCACCAGTCGGACGCCGAGGGTCACCGGCGGGTCCCAGCGGCGATCGACGATCCGGTCGAGGTCGTCGGGGCCGAGCCCGGCCAGGTAGCGACGGGTGCGCTCGGCCACGGCGTCGAGGTAGGCCACGATGGCCTCGGCCGCCGCCGGCCGCACCGCGGCGACCTCGTCGGGGCCGTGGCCGTAGCCGGTGTTGGACGGATCGGGCTCGAGGCCGAAGCGTCCGGCCCAGTCGCCCGTCTCCCAGAGCTGCCGCTCGTCGAGCAGCTCGCTGATGTGGTGGTCCTGCACCCGCACGAGGTGCCAGCCCAGCCAACCGATCGTGTTCGCCTCCGCGGCCGGCCGCTCGAGCAGCTGGGCGGGGGAGAGGCCCTCGACCGCGCCCCGCACGGCGTCGGGGATGCGGTCGTACAGCTCGATCAGGAGGTCGGCGAGGTCCATGGCTCCGAGGCTACGGAGCCGACGCCGGGACCGCTCAGGCGTCGGCGCGCGCCTCGACCAGGTCGAGCACCCGAGCGGCGCTCTCGAGGATGTTGGTGCCGGGGCCGAAGACGGCGGCCACGCCGGCCTCCTCGAGGAACGGGTGGTCCTGGGGCGGGATGACGCCGCCGACGACCACGAGGATGTCGTCGGCGCCTCGGGCCTTGAGCTCCTCGATGAGCTGCGGCACCAGCGTCTTGTGGCCCGCCGCCTGGCTCGACACGCCGATCACGTGCACGTCGTTGTCGACGGCGTCGGCGGCGGCCTCGGCCGGCGTCTGGAAGAGCACGCCCACGTCGACCACGAACCCGAGGTCGGCGAAGGCGGTGGCGATNCGGTCGTGGCCGTCCTGGCCCATCTTCACCACGAGCATGCGCGGGCGCCGGCCCTGGGCGGCCTCGAAGGCGTCGACCCGATCGGCGAGCGCCGAGAACCGGTCGTCGCCGGCGTAGCTGTTCACGTAGACCCCCTCGATCGTGCGGACCTCGGCGGCGTGGCGGCCGAACACGGCCTCCATGGCGTCGCTCATCTCGCCGACGGT
>JAGQSL010000242.1:0-3856 GCA_020439525.1 Acidimicrobiales bacterium
GGGCTGCGCACCACCAGCAGGTGTCGGCCCGGCTGCGCCTCCCAGCGGAACCGGGCGAGCACGAGGCGGTCGGACCGCTCGAGGTCGCCATCGGTGGCGGCCCGGTCGCCGTCGACGTAGAGCTCGAGCGAGTCGAGGGCCACCTCGGCGGTGGCGTGGGCGGTGACCGTCACCACGCCGGGGGCGACCGCGACGTCGCCGGTCGGGCCGTCGATCCAGGCGTTGGCCACCGCGTCGGAGAGTGGCGGTCGCGTCGGCGCTACCACCGCCACCGCCGCCGCCCCGACGCCGGCCACCGTCATCGCCACCGGGAGCGCGGCCTTCATCCAGATCATCGCGGCGGACGGTAGCGGCGGACCTCGGGCGGCCTCGTCGAACGGGGGTCCCAACCTGGTCTCAGATGCGGCCGGGCGCCGCGTCGGCTCGGGGCTCCGTCGCTACGGTCGCCGTCCTCATGGCCTCGCCCCGTGCCCGATGGGCCCTCGCCTACGTCGCCGCCACCGCGGTGCTGGTCGCCGGCATCGCGGTGCTGATCGGCCGCCGGGCCGAGCCGACCCCTGGGGGACGACGGACCCCGTCGGGCCTGGCGCTCGAACCGATGCCGTTCCCGACGACGCTCGACGTGGTGGGCTCGGCGGCGGCGCGGGTCGGCGATGAGCTGCCGATCGACGTGGCAGCCGCACCGACGGGCGAGGTGGCCGAGGTCCGGGTGTTCGATGGGGCCCGACTGGTGGTCCGCACCCCGGGCACGGTCCACGGCGGCGCGGTCGCGGCCGCGGTACCGATGCTGGAACCGGGCGAGCACCTGCTCCACGCCGAGGTGGTGGACGACGACGGCGCCGTGGCCCGCACCCCGCCGACGATGGTGGCCGTGGCGCCCGCGCCCGGCGACGGACCGTGGGCCACGGTCGTGGCGATCGACCGTGGCGAGGCGGCCGTCGACGTGGCCGCTCGTCTGGGCGTCGATCCCGAGCAGGTCGCGGTCGACGCGACCGGCACGCACGCGACCGTGGCCATCGAGGTTGCGGCACCCCCCGACGAGGGCGCGACGACCGATGAGCCGATCGCGACCGCCTCCTCGTCACCGGACCCAGCCCCCGGGACGCCGGCGCTGCGGGCGACGGTCCGGGGCTGCGAGGTGGAGCTGACCTCCGATGGTGGACCGATCGTGGGCGCCGGCGCGGGCGACGTGGGATGGGCTCGGGTCGGGGTCGGCACCGCACGCCTCGACGGCACCCGAGCGGGGACCTCGCTCTACGTCGCCCGCGGCGCCACCGGTGACAGCCCGCCGGTCGCCGTCACGGTGCCACCGGGGTGCGCGTCGGCCGCCGGGTGGAGCGGTGACGTGAGCATCGTCGGCGGGGTGCTCACGCTGCCGAAGGCCACGAGCGGCGTCTACCTGTTCCTCTCGACCCCGGGACGTCCGGCCGTGCGGGTGCCAGCCGTGCCCGACCAGACCTTCGCCGCCGGCATCCAGACGCCGATCGCCCACCTGCTCCCGGCGATCGACGGTTCGAGCCTCGACGTCGAGGCGTGGCGGTGGAGCGAGCTCCCCGTCCGGATCGGCACCGGCCACCTCGAGCTGCCGGACGGGGCGTCGCTCGCCTCGGTGATCGGCGAGCCCGGGGCGGTCGACCTCCAGCTCGCCACCGAAGGCGGGCTGGTGCGCTCGCTCACCATGGGCCACGCCGACCGCGAGCTGTCGTTCCGATGGCAGGCGGGCCTCGATGCCGTCGGTGCCGCACAGTGGCAGGTGCTCGCCGCCCCGCCCGGGGACGACGACCTGCGCCTGGCCCCCGCCGAGCTGCTGGCCACCGGTCGCAGCGATGCCGCGGCACGCTCGGAGCGCCGGTCCGGACGGCGCGGCTCGTTCACCGTCGACACCGCGGCCATCGCCCGCCGACCCGGATCGACGACCCGCCCGGGAGGCGCCCCGGGTGCTGGCGAGGCCACGCCGCTCGTGGTCTACGCCCCACCCAGCAGCCCGCGCGGGCTGGCCCTGCCGGACCCCGCCACCTACGGCCGCACCGTCCCCGCCGGGGTCGACGACGAGCACCTCGCGGCGGCGTCGATCGCACCCCGACCGGGCGACACCGTCTGGGTGCGCGTCCTGGCGCTCAGCGACGGCGACACGGTGGTCGGATCGTCGCCCACGGTGCCGATCGTCCTCCCCGTCCCCGAGACCCCCGAGACGGGCGTCAGCTTCGACGTCGAATCGTTGACCGTGGACCCCGGCCGCGCCCCCAACCCGCGCTGGGCGGATTGCTTGGCCGTCACCGTTCCGTGGAC
The DNA here is from genome assembly GCA_020439525.1 of Acidimicrobiales bacterium. Classification (GTDB taxonomy): domain Bacteria; phylum Actinomycetota; class Acidimicrobiia; order Acidimicrobiales; family Iamiaceae; genus Aquihabitans. Next base: position 2,290 of record JAGQSL010000242.1, read on the forward strand.
GGGGCCGAGCACCCTGCTCGACACCGGCGCGCCGATCTCCGCCGCCGACCAGCAGGCCGCGGTCGCCAGCCACCTGTACCCGACCTCGCGCACCTACTGCCCGAGCGACTTCCCGCCACCCGACGACTGCGACGCCTGGTACTGCACCCTCTACGACGCCGTGGTCGACGGCGTGTCCGCGGTCGGCGCCCTCGCCGCCCAGTACTGGGGGCTGATCTCCCACGCCTACAACGGCGCGATCGACACGGTCGTGTCGGTCATCGCGGCTTACAACCCGATCTGCGTCGGGCTGTCTGCGGCGGGAGACGGCGCCGGCCACACCTGCGCGGCGGTGGCCGCCGTGGTGACCCGGGCGGCGATCACCGCGGTGCTCGCGTCGGTCGGGTTGCCGCCATCGCTGCCGACGCCCGACCAGGCCGAGGCGATCGCCGCCGGCGACGCGACCGCGCTCGGGGTCGCGCTGCTCGAGGAGGCCGGCATCCCGTGCGACGACCTCGCACCGGCGCCGGAGCTGACCGACGCCTTCGCCGCCGCCGGCGCCGATCTGGGCGTGGGCGGTGCGATCGCCGCCGATCCGTGCCGCGGCGTGGTCGAGCTGATCGTCGGTGCGCTGGCCGAGGAGGTGACCGCATCGGTCGCCCAGGCCCGAGCCGGTGCGGTCGGGCTGCCCTACGTCGCGATCCCGGGCCTCACCTACCTACCCGACCCCCGCGGCCTGGCCGACCCGCTGCGGGTGGCCATGGTGGCCACGGTCGAGCGGCCGGAGGTCGATGCCACCGGGGCCGTCTGCCACCTCGACGTCCGCGACCCCGGCAGCCAGCTGCGCGCCGGCCCCGGCCCCTATCGCTGGAACGAGCTCCAGCTGACCGAGGACGAGCCGCTCGACGGGACCGGACGGTGGTCGGGGCAGATCACGCTGCCGACCGACCAGGACGTGGGCGACCCGGTCGCCGCCCTGCAGGGCCTGACCGTGGCGGTGGAGGTCCGGGACCTGTTCCCCTCGTCGTGCCAGGTGCCGACGACGACCGCCACGGCGACGATCGCGCCCGCCGACCCCTGATCCGTGGGGCGTGATCGCTCAGGAGCTCGGTGGGAGCGGGAGGTAGTAGCCCTGCAGGTCGATCACGTACTGGGCGGTACCCCCGAAGTTGCGGGCCCGCAGGTCGTCGGGTCCGGCCGTCGCAATGGTGAGCGACCCGGTGTTGGTCAGGTCCTCGCCTCGGGCGAAGTTCATGAACGTGGCGTTGGGCATCGACTGCCCCGACGGCCACGCCCGGAAGAACCCGCTGTCCGCTGGGTCGACCGCCGTGATCGACGCCTCGACCCCAAGCGCCCCGTCGGGAACGCCGCACCCGCCGGCCTTGCCACCCTGGCCGGCGAACGCCGAGCCGGTTCCGGCGATGAGGTAGTCGCGGATCTCGCGGTTGGCGAACCGGCCCCCTGCGCCGGGTTGGCGGGTGTCGACGGCCCGGCACGGCGTCATCGGCACGTACCCGGTGAGCTCGACGCCCGCGAGGTCCTCGGGGTCCATGGTCTCGGGGATCACGTAGTAGCCCTGCACGTCGAT
>JAGQSL010000242.1:4005-6189 GCA_020439525.1 Acidimicrobiales bacterium
ACGCCCGGAAGAACCCGCTGTCCGCCGGGTCGACAGCGGTGATCGAGGCCTCGACGCCGACGGCGCCATCGGGGATCCCGCACCCGCCGGCGTTACCGCCCTGGGCGGCGAACCCGCCCCCGGTCCCGGCCACCTGGTAGTCCCGGATCTCCCGATCCGCGAACCGACCACCGGCACCGGGCTGACGGGTGTCCACCACCCGACACGGCGTCAACGGCACGTAGGCCGCCCCCGCCGGGAACGCCCCACCGTTCGCCTCGACCGCGTCCGCTCCGACGGCCGGCGCGGCGCCGCTGGGCGCGAGCGCGCCGGGCAGCACGTAGTAGCCCTGCACATCGATCACGTACTGGGCCGACCCGCCGAAGTTCCGGGCCCGGATGTCGGTCGACTCATCCCCGAACGTGATCGCCCCCGTGTTCGTCGTGTCCTGGCCCCGGGCGAAGTTCATGAACGTGGCGTTCGGCATCGACTCCCCCGACGGCCACGCCCGGAAGAACCCGCTGTCGGCCGGGTCCACCGCCGTGATCGACGCCTCCACCCCGAGCGCCTCATCGGGAATCCCGCAACCACCAGCGGTGCCGCCCTGCTGCGCGAACGCCGACCCCGTGCCCCGCACCACGTAGTCCCGGATCTCCCGGTTCCCGAACGCGCCGCCGGCGCCAGGCCGGCGGGTGTCCACCACCCGACACGGCGTGATCGGCACGTAGCGGGCCACCTCGACGGGCAGGTCCGACGGGTCGGCCTCCGGTCCGCAGGTGAACGCGTTGGACGACGCCTCGCCGATCCCTCCGGACGCACCCGACGGCACCATCGCCAGCTCGGGCACCGGTGCGCCGCTCGAGATCACCGCCGTGATGGCGTCCATGGCCCGGTCGACGAGCTGCGCCTTGCGCACCGTCGCTGCCGCGGTCACCTCGGCGATCGTCTGGCCCTCGCCGCGAAGCGTTGCGTCGCCACCCACCACCACCTCGGTCGGCGCGGCCGCGAACGCCACGTCGTCGCCGCCGGTGTTCACGGTCACGTCCAGCAGGAACGTGCCGGTCCACCCGGTCGGCAGCGTGAACGTCAGGTCCGACGGCGGCACCCCCGCGAACAGCCAGCCGTTCGAGCCGGTCGGCGTCCCGGCGCTGAGCGTCGTCCCCGCCGGGAACCCCCGCAGGACCACCTCGTCGATCGCCCCGCCGGCTCCGACCACGTCGAACGGCAGGTAGGTCACGACCCCCGCCGGCGTCGCCAACGACTCCGGCAGGCGAAGCCCCGCCGAGCTCGGCGCCTCGTCGGTCAGCTCCGGCCGATCGAGGTCCTGCGGCACCTGCGCCGAGGTCGTCGACCCCTCCTCGCCCACCGCCCACGCCACCCGGTCCCGACACACCCCTGCCGTCGCGTCGGCACCGGTGTCGGCATCGGCGAACGACACCGACGACACGTCGGCATCGGACACCGCGCTCCCCGCTCCGTCGGCGTCGGCGACCGAGGTCGACGAGTCGTCAGCCCCCGACTCGGAGGTCGCGCCATCCGCGGCCCCGGCGCTGGCGCTCGAGCCCGTGTCTGAGGTCGCGACGGCACCACCCCCCGATTCACCGAACGCCAGCGCATCGGATGCATCGTTCCCGGTGGCCGCCGCCGTGGCGGTGTCGATGGCGACGGCGCCCACGATCGAAGAGTCCGAGGACATCGCCTCGGCGTCGCCCGACGTGTGCGCGAACGCGGTCGCCGAGGACACCCCGGTGCTGACGGCGGTCGCCTCCGATCCGGCATAGCCCTGGGCAGTGGATGAGGAGGAGTCGGTGGCATCTGCGTTCGCCACTCCGGAGTCCTGCCCGGTGGCCTCGGCCACCGACCCGTGGTTCGCGGACGCGGTCGCCGTGGAATCGTTCTCCGCCGAGCCGGATGCGGCCGAGTCGTCCTCCGCGGTGGCGACCGTGCTCGCCGAGTCGGCGGCATCGGCGCTGGCGACGGAGCTTCCCTCGGCGAACGTCAAGACGTTCGCGCCGGTGGACGCCGCCGCGACGGCGCTGGACCCATCGAGCGCGACCGCGTTGGCGGTCGACTGCGCTGAGCCCAACGCCTCGACGCTCGACGCGTCTCCGGCGAAAGCCGTCGCGGTGGATGCCTCGGTGGCGGTGGCGGTGGCGACGCTCCCATCGCTCGTCGCCGCCGTGGCCGACGAGTCGTCGATCGCGA
>JAGQSL010000243.1 GCA_020439525.1 Acidimicrobiales bacterium
GCGTCAACGGCACGTAGGCCGCCCCGGCCGGAAACGCCCCACCGTTCGCCTCGACCTTGGCGTCATCGAACGCCGGCTGGGCGCCGCTCGGCGCGAGCGCGCCGGGCAGCACGTAGTAGCCCTGCACGTCGATCACGTACTGGGCCGAACCCCCGAAGTTCCGGGCCCGGATGTCGGTCGCCTCGTCGCCGAACGTGATCGCCCCCGTGTTCGTCGTGTCCTGGTTGCGAGCGAAGTTCATGAACGTGGCGTTCGGCATCGACTCCCCCGATGGCCAGGTCCGGAAGAACCCGCTGTCGGCCGGATCGACCGCCGTGATCGACGCCTCCACCCCGAGCGCCTCATCGGGGATCCCGCAGCCACCGGCGTTGCCGCCCTGCTGCGCGAACGCCGACCCCGTGCCCCGCACCACGTAGTCCCGGATCTCCCGGTTCCCGAACGCGCCACCCGCGCCCGGCCGACGGGTGTCCACCACCCGACACGGCGTGATCGGCACGTACCGCGCCACCTCCACCGGCAGATCCACCGATTCCCCCTCCGGACCGCACGTGAACAGGCTCAAGATCGCCTCACCGGGCGCCGATGCACCGTTCGCCTCGGTCGGTACTGGTGCCCCGCTCGAGATGACGGCGTCGACGGCGGCCATGGCCCGATCGGCCAGCTGCGCCTTGCGCACCGTCGCCGCCGCCGTCACCTCCTGGATCGCCTGGCCCTCGCCGCGCCGCGTGGTGTCGCCACCCACCACGACCTCGGTCGGCGCGACCGCGAAGGCGACCCGACCACCGCCGCCCGTGCCCACCTCCACGTCCAACAGGAACGTGCCGGTCCATCCGGTCGGCAACGTGAAGGTCAGATCCGACGGCGGCACCCCCGCGAACGACCACTCGTTCGAGCCGGTCGGCGTCCCCGCGCTGAGCGTCGTCCCCGCCGGGAACCCCCGCAGCACCACCTCGTCGATCGCCCCACCAGCCCCGACCACGTCGAAGGGCAGGTAGGTCACCACGCCGCTCGGCGTCGCCAACGACTCCGGCAACCGGATGCCCGCCGTGTCGGGCGCCTCGTCGGTCAGCTCCGGCCACGTCACGTCCTGGGGCACCTGCGCCGAGGTCGTCGACCCCTCCTCGCCCACCGCCCACGCCACCCGATCACGACACACCCCCGCCGTCGCATCCGCTCCCGTGTCCGCCTCCGCGAACGACACCGACGAGAGCGACGCCTGCGAGAGCACCGAGCTCGAGGTGGCCGCATCGCCCACCGAGGTGGACCCGTCCTTCGCGATGGAGCGAGCCAGCGAGTCGGCATCGGAGCCGGCGCTCGCGCTCGACCCCCGCTCCGCGAGTGCGGTGGAGTTCGACAGGTCTTGGGCCAGCGAGAGCGCATCGGAGGCGTCGCTGGCGACGGTCGTGCTCGAGGCGGTGTCGATGGCCACGGAGTTGGCGATGGAGCCATCCGCAGAGGTGGCATCGGCGGAACCGCCCGTGTGGGCGAACGAGGTCGCCGTGGAGGTGTCCTCGCTCGACGAGCTCGCCGCCGAGCTCTCGAACGCCGACGCCGTCGAGGAGGAGGAGCCGGCGCCCTCGGCGCTGGCCACCGAGCTGGTGTCTGAGGTTGCCTCGACCGCGGAGCCGTCCGACGCCGCGCCGCTGGCGGTCGAGGCCCCATCGGATTGGGCGGAGGCCACGGAGTCGCCATCCGCCGACGCGATGGAGCTGGAAGCGCCTACCGCATCAGCACCGGCGAGCGAGCTCTGCTGGGCGAAGGACAAGGCGTCCGACTCGCCGGTCGACCCAGAGACCGCGATCGAGTCGTCCCGAGCGACCGCGCCGCTCGTGGATTCCGCCGCTGCCGTGGCGAGGGCGCTCGAAGCGGCGCCCGCGTAGGCCGTCGCGGTGGATGCGCCGGTGGCGCTGGCGGTGGCGACGCTGCCATCGCGAACCGTTGAGGTGGCCGACGAGTCGTCGATCGCGATGGCGAGGGCAACGCCCCGGCCCGCCGCCACCGCCGGCACCTCGAGCGCTGCCAGGTCGAAGCCAGCCATCGCGGAGGTCAGCGTGGTCGACCCGACCAACGCCACGAGCGCCTCCGCCGCCCCCGGGTCCACCACCCGCTCCGCTAGCACCTCAGCGCCCGGGACCTCCGGGCCCCGGTGGTCGAAGGCGACCTCGTCGTAGGGGCCGGCGTCACCGACCACCGTGTAGCTCAGCGTCCCGGTGTCCGTGCCCAGATCCGGGTCCGTCACCGTGAACGACACCACCACATCGGCCGAACCGCCCGACCCCAAGCCGGAGAACGCCGCCACGGTCGGATCGATCGTGAACGACCCCGCCGCCCCCGACCCCGGGGAGTAGGTGAACCCCGCCACCGCCGGGTTCGCCACCGGCGCCGACTCGATGGTGGCGCTGTCGAACGACAGCGACGCCGCCGTCAGCCCCCCGTCGGCATCGGTCGCGAACGACGACACGACGTCGACCGCGCTCGCCTCCACCACCGTCCCGACCGGCACATCGGGCAGCGACACGTCCGCCGCCACGGGCGCCACCGCCGCGGCCGGCATGGCCAACGCTCCCACCCCGACCAGCGCGCCTGCGGTCGCGCCGACCAGCCGCCTCGTCCATCCACCAGCTCGTGTGCGCATCAGAGGTCCTCCGGAAGGGGCAGGTAGTAGCCCTGCAGGTCGATCACGTACTGGGCGGTGCCGCCGAAGTTGCGGGCCCGCAGGTCGTCGGGTCCGGCCGTCGCGATGGTGAGCGACCCGGTGTTGGTCAGGTCCTCGCCTCGGGCGAAGTTCATGAACGTGGCGTTGGGCATCGACTGCCCCGACGGCCACGCCCGGAAGAAC
>JAGQSL010000244.1:0-296 GCA_020439525.1 Acidimicrobiales bacterium
CGTGCGCCTCACCGACGCCGGCTGATCGGGCTCAGGCGCCCACCACGGGCACCGGGCTGTCGATCTCGAGGCTGCCGTCGGCGCGCGCCTCGACGGTGATGGGGCCGTGCACGGTGGGCACGGTGGCTCGCGCCCACTCGAGGTCGCCGAGGGCGGGCGCCACCCGGACGCTGCGGTAGCCAGGCGACGCCGGCTGGATGCCGAGGACGTGGACGATGAGATCGCGCGTCGGCGTGGACGACCAGCCGTGGCAGCGGGTGCCGCCGTTCCAGCACTCGGGCCACGACGTCTCGCCG
>JAGQSL010000244.1:350-4448 GCA_020439525.1 Acidimicrobiales bacterium
CGGGCGAGGCCGTCGTGCACCACGTAGCGGAAGAACGGCTCGGCGGCGACCATCTGGCGCTCCACGTCCCAGTCGGGCTCGGGGTGGCCGGTGACCAGGTGGACGAACCCGGTGGACCCGCCCTCGGCGGTCACCGTGTCCATGACCCACGAGTGGCGGATCAGCCGGCCCCGGTCGGTGATGGCCGCCACCACCCGGTCGATCCGCTCGGCGGGCACCAGCCCGGCGGCGAGGGCAGCGGCGCCGGGGTGCTGCGCGGCCGGCCGCTGGGCGACGCCGTCGACCAGGTGGTCGACGTACACGCCCCGGCCCTCGTCCCAGAACGCGTCGAAGGCGGCTCGGACGCCCTCGCGCCGCCGGTCGGCCCAGCGCGCCGTGCCCTCGTTGCCGAGCCAGCGGGCCAGGTCGGCCAGATCCTCGAGGGCGCGGGCCCAGAGGGCGTTGAGGACCGACGAGGTGCCGTCGGCCCGAACGCTGGCCCAGTCGATGAGCGTCCACCCGGTCACGTCGTGGAGGAGGCCATCGTCGGCGAGGTACGTCTCGAACCAGCGCACGGCCCGCTCGGCCACGGGCAGCAGCTCGGCCACCAGCTCCTCGTCGCCGACGTACTGCATCAGGTGGTGCACGGACCGGACCCAGTGGAGCGACCAGTCCGGGAGGATGGTGCGGTCGTCGGCCTCGAAGTCCGACGCCACCGCCATGGCGAGCATCCCGTCGGGCCGGGGCGAGGCGGCGAGCTGCGGGTGCCAGATCGCCATCGACCGGTCCGGGTTGGCGACGAGGTCGACCATCTGGTGGACGACCGAGTCGCCGGTCCACGCCCGCTGCTCGCGCGTGGGGCAGTCGACGTAGGCGTCGAGCGCGCACAGGTCGACGGTCCGCAGCCCGACCTCGTAGATCCGCTCGATGAGCGGGTCCGAGCAGGCGAAGGAGGCGCCCGGCGGACGAGGTCGGTGGCGGTCGCGGATGCGAAGCGAGAGCGCCGGACCGGGGGCCGACGGGTCAGGGCGACGGACGGCGGCGCGCAGGAAGCGGGCGCCGATGACCTCGAGCGTCTCGAACCGCTCGGTGCCGTCGGGGCCCGCCGGGGCGCCGCTGACGTAGCGGAACCCGGCGTGCTGACCGAGGGCGACGAGCTCGCCCTCGCGCCCCACGTGCTCGGACACCGCGACGTCGATCTGGGTGCCGGGCGCGGCGCCGTCGACGTGCAGCTCGACGGTGCCCGCCGCGATGCGACCGAGGTCGAAGTCGTGCAGCTCGACATCCTCGCCCGCTCCCGACGCCTGGTCGCCGAGCACCTGGGCGACGGGGTCGACCGCAGCCTCGCCACCGGCCGCTCCGACGACGCCGGTCGGGCGGGCCTGGTGCTCGTCGCCCCAGGGGAAGGCGGTGCGGACCGGTGGGCGCAGGGCGCCGAACGGCTCGCTCGGCGGGTGCGGGTCCATCCGCCCACCGGTGTGGACCGGCGTGATCTCCGTGGCGGCGACCCAACCGGCGTCGTCGAAGCCGGGGCGGTCCCAGCCGTGCGGGTGGCGGCGGGCGTCGAAGGACTCCAACGGCAGGCAGGCCACGTCGCCCGGGACCGGCACCGGCGTCCAGGCCTCGCCGGGCGCGGCGCGCCACGACGCGTCCGTCACGATCCACTCCTCGCCGACCTGCACCTCGAGCACGGCGCTGCCGAGGCCGAGCGAGTACGTCGGCGGCACCGGCGTCCACCACGAGGTCGCCTCGCCGAAGTGCCGAGCCACGATGGCGAGCACGTTCTCGCCCATGAGGAGGTGCGGTGCGAGGTCGACGACGTCGTAGTGGGCGCGCCGGGGGTCCGAGCGGACCGGGCCCCGGGCGACCTCGGTGCCGTTGACGCGCAGCACGTACCGACCGTCGACCCACACCCGGCAGGGCGCGCTCGCTGGCACGGCCGCGAGGTCGAACCGTCGCCGCAGCAGCGCCACCGTGTCGACGGGATCGGCGGCCACCGGCCGGGTGAGCGAGGCCGACGCCATCCGCGGCGGTTCGTGCCAGATCCACCGGGCTCGCCATCGCGCCCGGAACGGTTCGGGATGTCGGGGCTGCACGGACGGGACCCTAGGACCGAGGCGTCGGCGACGACCGTGTGGCATCGTTGCGTCATGCAACTCTCTCCTGTGTACGGCTCGACGCCCTTCATCGACCTCGAGGAGACCCCCGGCGCCGTGCTGGGCCCGCTCGCCCGACAGCGCCGCCGGTTCGTGGCCGCGCTGCGCGCGCTCGATGCCGACCAGCTGGCATCGGCGCCCACCCGCTGCGAGGGCTGGTCGCCGCGCGACGTGGTCTCGCACCTCGACACGGCCGACGGCTTCTGGGCGTGGTCGGCCACGTCGGGCCTCGGCGGCGAGCCCACCCGGCTGCTGGCGAACTTCGACCCGGTGGCCTCGCCGGCGCAGATGGCCGAGGGCGACGCCCGCTCGGGCGCCGACGTGGTGGCGGCGCTGGCCGCCACGGTGGAGGCGCTGGTCGCCGTGCTCGAGGGGGCAGGCGACGACGCGTGGCGCACGCTCGCCGAGGGCCCGCCCGGCCACATCAGCCTGACGGCGCTGGCCCACCACGCCCTGTGGGATGGTTGGACCCACGAGCGCGACGTGCTCGTGCCCCTCGGCCTCGAGCCGCCGCTCGAGGCCGACGAGGTGGCCGGCTCGCTGCGCTACGCCGCGGCGCTGGGCCCGGGCCTGGCGGTGAGTCGGGGCGAGCACCATCCGGCCACGCTGGCGATCGTGGCCCACGACCCCGAGGTGGCGTTCACCGTCGAGGTGACCGATCGCATCGTGGTGCGCGACGGGGTGGACGCCGGTGCGACGCTGCGCCTCGAAGGCGGCGCGCTCGAGTTGGCCGAGGCGCTCAGCTCCCGTGCCCCGCTGCCCGCGGTCGACCCCGAGCGGGCGTGGCTGGTGAACAGCCTGCGGGTGGCGTTCGACCAGGCCTGAGCCGCGCGGCGGTCAGCCGATCGTGCGGCGGAGCAGGGCGTGGACCCGCTCCCAGTGCCGCTCCGACGCGGCCCGGTCGTAGCGGGGCCCTGCCGGCGCGAAGCCGTGCTGGGCCTCGGTCTCGACGTCGATCGTGTAGCGCAGGCCCGCTGCGTCGGCCGCGGCCAGCCACACCTCCCGGTCCTCGGGCGGCGCCGTGGGGTCGGGGTCGCACCAGGCGAGGTGCACCTCGCCGGCGATGCGGTCGAGCCCGAGGTGGGGTGAGTCGTCGGTGTCGCGCACCAGCCAGGCGCCGTGGATCGACGCGGCCGCCTGCACGCGCTCGGGCATCGCCCGGGCCAGCGAGATGGCCAGGCCGCCGCTCATGCAGAAGCCCACGGCACCCACCGGACCGTCGGCGGCCGCCGGGTCGTCGGCCATGGCGGCGAGGAGCGCCTGGGCGTCGCTCACGATGTTGGTGGGGGTGATGGTGCCCATCAGGTCCTGGCGGGCGTGCATGTCCTCGTCGCTCGCCCCGAACTCGCGGTACGGACCACCCCGGTAGTACAGGTACGGCAGCACGACGCAGTAGCCGGCGGTGGCGAGGCGCGAGGCCATGTCGCGCAGCGCCGGACGGATGCTCGGCGCGTCCATCAGGTACAGCACCACCGGGTGCGGGCCGCCGTGCTCGGGGTGGAACACGAAGGTGGGCAGCTCGCCCTCGGGGGTGGTCACGGTCAGCTCGCGCTCGATCACGGGGTCGAGTCTGGCGCGCCCGTCGCCCACGCGGTTTCTGACGCTCCGTCAGAAACTGGCAGACTGGGGGCGGAGGTTTCGATCGTGACGCACCACACCCCACCCGCCGACGTGGACGAGGCCGAGCTCGCCCGGGTCAAGGAGCGCTACGCCGCCGAGCGGGCGAAGCGCATGCGCGCCGACGGCAACGCCCAGTACGCGGAGCTGAGCGGCGACTACGAGGAGTACGACCGCGACCCGTGGGTGGAGCCGGGCTTCACCCGCGAGCCGGTGGTGGAGGAGATGGACGTCCTCATCGTCGGCGGCGGCTACTCGGGGATGCTCGCCTCGGTGCACCTCAAGCGTCGCGGCGTGACGGACTTCCGCATCGTGGAGAAGGCCGGCGACTTCGGCGGCACCTGGT
>JAGQSL010000244.1:4488-15211 GCA_020439525.1 Acidimicrobiales bacterium
GCTACCCGGGCTGCATGTGCGACGTGGAGTCGCTGATCTACCTCCCGTTCCTGGAGGAGACCGGCTACTGCCCCACGATGAAGTACGCCCCGGCCACCGAGATCTTCGAGCACTGCCAGCGGGTCGGTCGCCACTTCGAGCTGTACGAGCACGCCCTGTTCCAGACCGAGACCGAGGGCGCCACCTGGGACGACGAGGCCGACCGTTGGCGGGTCACGACCTCGCGCGGCGATGTGCTCTCGCCCCGCTTCCTGATCGCGGCGGGCGGGATCATGCACAAGGCCAAGCTGCCCGGCATCAAGGGCATCACCGACTTCGAGGGCCGGGCCTTCCACACCGCCCGCTGGGACTACGGCTACACCGGCGGCAGCGCCACCGAGCCGATGGACCGCCTGGCCGACAAGCGGGTGGGCATCATCGGCACCGGCGCCACCGCGATCCAGGTGGTGCCGCAGCTGGCCCGGACCGCCAAGGACGTGTACGTGTTCCAGCGCACGCCGTCGGCCGTCGGGGTGCGCGGCAACGTGCCGATCGATCGGGAGTGGTTCGCCACCCTCGAGCCGGGCTGGCAGCGAGACCGGATCCTGAACTTCACCTCGGCGGTCACCGGCGACCAGCCCGACGAGGACCTGGTGGACGACGGCTGGACCGACGTGCTGTGGCGCGACACCCAGCGCGAGGCGGCCACGCCCGAGGAGGCGGCCGAGCTCGAGCGGGTGGACTTCGCGGTGATGGAGACGTTCCGGCGGCGGGTGGACGAGATCGTCGAGGACCCCGAGACCGCCGAGAAGCTCAAGCCCTGGTACGCCAAGCACTGCAAGCGGCTCTGCTTCCACGACGAGTACCTCCAGGCGTACAACGAGCCCAACGTGCACCTGGTGGACACCGATGGCGTGGGCGTGCAGGAGATCGGCCCGCAGGGCCCGGTGGTCGACGGCACCACCTACGAGGTCGACCTGCTGATCTTCGCCTCCGGCTTCGAGGTGACCACCGGACTGGTGAGCCGCCTCGGGTTCGACCCGGTGGGCCGCGACGGCCAGCACCTGAGCGAGCGGTGGGCCGACGGCGCCCACACCCTCCACGGCGTGATGTCGAACGGCTTCCCCAACCTGCTGATCGCCCACTTCGTGCAGGCCGGGTTCGGGCTGAACTTCCACCACTACCTGAGCGAGCTCACCGACCACCTCACCCACATCGCGGCGTCCTGCCTGGCCGACGGGATCGCCACCATCGAGCCGACGGTGGACGCCGAGGAGGCGTGGGTGCAGCAGCTGTGGGCGGCCGGCAAGGGCTTCGGCCGCTACGCCGCCCAGTGCACGCCCAGCTACAACAACGCCGAGGGCGAGCGCTCGATGGCGGCGGCGCGCAACATCGCCCACCCCGGCAACCTCATGAACTACGTGGCCCACCTCGAGCGCTGGCGCGAGGACCCCTCGCGCCCGGGCACGGTCACGACGCTCGTGGAGGCGTAGGGCCTGCAGCTCCCCGATCGCATCCGGTGGCTCGAGGGCGAGCCCACCGGCGCGGCGTGGCTGGCCTCGCTCCCCGGCGTGGTGGAGGAGGTGGCGGCGCGCTGGTCGCTCACCGTGGGCGAGCCGTTCCCGACGTCGTCGGTGTCGTGGGCGGCCCCGGCGACCGCGGCGGGGCGACCGGCGGTGCTGAAGGTCCAGTGGCCCCACGCCGAGTGCGAGCACGAGGCGCTGGCCCTGGCCACCTGGGCGGGCGATGGGGCGGTCCGCCTGCTCGCCCACGATCCCGGCCGCCACGCGCTGCTGCTGGAGCGCTGCGAGCCGGGGACGACCCTGGCCGCCGCCGGCGATCCCGACCCCCTCGCCGCGTTCGTCGACCTGCTCCCCCGCCTCTGGGTCGCCCCGCCCGCGGCGCTGCGCACGCTGGCCGACGAGGCGCGAGCGTGGAGGGCATCGATGCCGGGCGCCTGGGAGCGGGCCGGCCGCCCGTGCGAGCGACGGCTGGTGGACGCCGCCTGCTCGCTCGTCGACGACCTGCTCGCCGACCCTCCGGCCGAGGCGGACCACGTGCTGGTCCACCAGGACCTCCACGCCGAGAACGTGCTCGCCGCCGACCGTCGCCCGTGGCTGGCGATCGACCCCAAGCCCCTCGCCGGCGAGCGGGCGTTCGCGTGCGCGCCGATCGTGCGCGACCCCGACCTCGGCCATGGGCGGGCGGACGTGCTGGGCCGCCTCGACCGCCTCACCTCGGAGCTTGGGCTCGACCGCGAGCGCGCCCGGGCCTGGACCGTGGTGCAGACCACGGCGTGGAGCTTCACGTCGACGTTCGCCGCCGAGCACCACCAGACCGTGCGCTGGCTGCTCGAGGGGTGCTGAGCACCGCTCGTCTCCGGCCACCCGTCCGCTCATGGTGCCGGCCCCTCGTCGTCGGGCACCCAACCGGGCGGCAGCTGGTGGAGCCAGCGGGTGGTGATCGGGGTGCCGTGGGGTGCCGTCCACTCGATCGAGCCGTCGTCGGCCCGCCGGGCCCGGATGCGCCGGCGGTGCTTGAGCCGGTTGTGGAACCGGCACAGCGGGGCCAGGTTCGGCTGGTCCGTGCGGCCGCCGTCCTCCCAGCCGAGCAGGTGGTCGATCTGGCACCGCTCGGCGCCCAGGGTGCAGCCGGGGTACGAGCACACGCCGCCCGAGACGGCGATCGCCGCGGCGCGCTGGGCCGGCGTGGCCAACCGCTGCCCGCGCCCGAGCCAGAGGGCGCAGCCCCGATCGGTGACGAGCAGCGACACCTTGGCCCGCTCGCACAGCTCGGCGATGACCTCGTCGGACACCGGCCCGACCCCCACGATCTCGGCCCGTCGCGCCGTCCGCGCCTCGGGCGGTGCCACCCCCGCCCGAGCGAGCAACGTGTCGAGGTCGACCACGGCCGCGACGTGGGGCACCACGGCGGCGCCGTCCGGCCCCGTCTCGAACAGCTCGACGAACAGGTCGCCGTACACCTCCTCCAGGCTCCGCGGATCGCCGTCGAGCGCGCCCGCCTTCAGCAGCCGCTCGTAGCCGGCATCGAGCCGGGCCTGCACCGCGGCGCGCGCCGACGGCGTGAGCTCGCCGTCGAACAGGCCCCGACCACCGAAGCCTCCGCACAGGCGGAACCGGTTGCCGTCGCTCCCCTTCGGCGGATCGCCGTCGGGCTCGTTGCGGGCCACCTCGGCGAGCGCGTCCTCGTACCAGCGCGCCAGGTGCAGCCGCAGGCCGTCGACCGTGAGCCGGCACGCCGCCGCCACGAGCGCGCCCTCGTCGCGGTCCCACACCTCGACCACCGGGGCTCGGCGGAACTCGACCAGCGCCCGCACGTGCTCGTGCGACAGCCGGCCCGCCGCGGCCACCTCCGAGAGCACCGGGCGTGGCTGGGCATCGGTGCACACCCGCCGGATCGACCCTGCCGCCGCCCGCCCCATGCCCGTCTCGCCCACCAGCCACGCCGCGGGCGACCGGTAGCCGGCCACGCCCAACGTGCCCGACGCCGCCAGCCCGGCGACCAGCGCCACCCGGCGCGACTCGAGGACGGTCATCACGTCCTGCAGCGCCACGAGCGCCTCGGCCACCGCCTCGCCGTCGTCGTCTCCGCCGACCTCGAGGGCCGTATCGAGGCGATCCACGAGGGCCGCCCGGCTGACTCCCCCCTGTGCACCACAGGGACCGAACATGGTCCAGATCCTACGGAGGGGGTCTGACAGCGAAGCCCCTTCGTCCTGCGCGACCGGGGCGGACTACCCCTGGGCGACGAACCGGGCCAAGGCGTCGAGGTAGCCCGCCGCCGCCCGCCGCTGGAGGTGCCGCCCCACCGGGGCGCCCAGGCGCACCAGCGCCGCCGCCGGGCGCGACGCGGCGGCGATCTCGAAGCGCACCTCCCCCTCGTCCACCGCGACGGTGAACGACTCCCACCCCTCCTCGGGGTGGTCGGGCAGCGTGGCGTAGGTGAACCCGAACCGGTCGGGCTCGTCGACCACCTCGACCACCCGGCACGCGGCCAGCACCCAGAGCCCGAGCTGACGCGTGACGATGGCGACGGTCTCGCCCACCGCCGGCGCACCCGCCGGGGAGCGAACCTCCACCCCCGAGCCCCGCTGCGGGACCCACCCCTCGATCCCGAGCCGCGCCCGCTCGAATGCACCCGCCCGTCCACCGAGCGACCGCTCGAACCGCTCGTGGTGGTAGCCGGGCGGCACCTCGCCCACCGGCGGGCCCGTCGTCGCCACCTCGATCCGGGCCCTCCGATGGGCCTCGACCTGCGCCGCGGTGGGCGGCACCAGCGAGATCACGGTCGCGTCCGCTCGGCCACCATCACCGCACCGAGGGTACGGCCGACGCGTCCGAACCGGCTCAGCCCGCTCGCGCCGCCTCGGACCGACGGGACCGTCCCACCGACCAGGCCAGTGCGCCGATGCCGAGCGCCGTGCCCGCCAGCCGGAGCAGCCAGGCGAGCGGCGCCCCCGTCCGCGCCAGGTCGCCGGCGCCCACCGCCGGCGCACCCGCCCCGCCCCCCGGGACCGACGACGTCGGCGCCGCCGCCAAGGTCGAGGTCGAGGTCGAGGTCGTGCTCGACGGCGTGCTCGTCGTGGTGGTCGACCCCGGTGGTTCCACGGTGCCGTCGAAGACCACCGGCCCGCCGGGATCGGTGATCGTCCCGTTCGCCCCGCCGTCGACGTCGCCCCGGCGCCCGTCGGCCAGCCAGAGCACGAACGCCCGGCGGATCCCCACGCCCGGAACCTCCGTGGCGCTCGACAGCTGGGCCCCTGTGCCGGAGGCCTCGTCGAAGGCGAAGTCGAACCAGGAGGACGCCTCGCCGGGCGCCGGCGGTGCGTACTTCCAGTACGAGGTGCCCTGGATCGGGCTCGAGCCGAAGATCGCCGTCATGGTGACGTTGGTCCGCGCCCCCGGCTCGAGCCCCGAGATGCGGAACCGCAGCGCCCCGTACGGGAGGTCCCATCCCTCCGGGTGGGCGTTCGGGGCGGGGTCCTCCGTGATGGCCACCGCCTCGAGCTCGCCCCCGCCCTCCCCGGTCTCGGGATCGAGCGGCGCCACGCCGAGCAGGAGCAGCTGCTCCTCGTCGGTGGCCACGATCGCCCGGGTGGCATCCGACGGTCCCGACGGGTCGAGCAGGCCGTCGAGCGGGTCGACCGAGCCATCGCCGTCCGCATCGGGGTACGTCGCCCCGCTCGTGCAGTCCGAGAGCTCGCTCGTGGCGCCGGTCGCGTCGGTGTAGGTGACGGTGAAGTGGTCTCGCGTGGGCCGCTCGCGCACCTGCACGACCCGGAAGGTCTCGTCGCTCGCCTTCGGGCGGACGATGTCGAGCAGGTACCGGGCCTCGGGGTCGGCGCAGGAGTCGTTGGCGAACACCTCGATCCGCCCGGCATCGCCCGCCGGGAGCCCCGCCACGACGAGCGTGCGCCGCAGGGTCGTGCCCGACCCCGTCCGGACCGCGGCGACCAGCTGCGGGGCCGCTGGGGCACCGGGCGCCTGGATCCCGCGCCCCGAGGACGAGCCCCAGATGCGGTTCGACCGCAGCTCCGCCCTCGCGGCCGGCGACACCTCGATGCCGACCCCCGTGCTGCCCGCAACCTGGTTGCGGTCGAGCACCGCAGCGCCGCCCGCCACCACGATCCCGACCCCGAGGTTGCCCTCCTCGGCGCCCGTCTCGCTCAGCCCCACCCGGTTGGCCTCGACCTCGACCTCGGCACCGGCGAGGCGCAGGCCCAGCCCGCTGCGCACCACCGAGTTGGTCGAGACGTTCGAGCCGTCCCCGGTCGAGGCGATGCCGACCTCCGCCTGGCCCGCCACCACGTTGCCCTGCACCGCCGAGCCCCTGCCCGTGACGGTGATCCCGGTGCCGCCGTCATCGATCGCGTTGCCCGTCACCGATGCACCTTCCCCCACGGCGAGGATCCCCTGGTCGGCGCCGGTCACCGAGTTCCCCACGACGGTCGTCGCCGCGCCGCCCGTGACCTCGATGCCGCTGCCGCCGTCGCCGAGCGAGATGGTCGTCGCCTCGATGCGCGCCGACCCTGTCGCGCCCTCCAGCCGGACACCGGTGGTCGACGCCGCCACGGTGTTGCCGGCGCCGGCGCCGCCCACGGTCACGTCTGCCGCGGCGATGGCCGACACGCCCTCGGCCACCGGCGCACCGGCCTCGCCGAGCACGTTCGACGCGAGGCGGTGCCGAGCGCCGCCCACGAGCTGGACCGCCGCCCCCGATGCGCCTCGCACCGTGTTGCCCCGCACCACCAGATCGCTGGCGCCGGCCCAGGCGATGAGGCCCGAGCCGATCTCCGCGCCGGGCGACGCCACGCCGATGACGTTGCCCACGATGGTCGCCGAGCCGCCGGTCGCCCCCTCGTCGTGGGGCTCGCTCGTCGGTGCGTCGAACACGATCTCCTGACCGTCGTCGCCCTCGACGATCTCGTACTGGGCCGAACCGCTCACCAGCACCGCCCCCGCTCCGCCGCCCCACACGACGTTGTCGGCCACCGTCGACCCCGGCGCCGCATCCACGCGGATCGCCGAGCCCGAGCCCTCGATCGGCGCGCCCGCCGCGGTCACGCCGACGCGGTTGCCCACGACCCGGGCGCCGGTGGCGCCGGACCCGATCACGAAGATGCCGCCCCGGGTGCCCCACGTGCGGTTCCCCTCGACGACGGCATCCGTCCCGCCCACGAACACCCCCGCCTCCACGTCGCCCAGCACCGCCGCCCCCTCCGCATCGAGACCGATCGAGGTCGACCGCACCGTGGTCTGGCCCGCCGTCGGGCCGGACACGACGCCCAGCCGACCGCCCACCACGCTGTCCTCGACGGTCACGCCGTCGGCATCGGCGATGGCGACGCCCGATCCCGACGCCGAGCTCGCCGTGCCGGTCGGGTCGGTCCCGAGCCGATCGCCCGCCAAGACGTGCCCCGATCCCCCGCTGATCTGCACGCCCACGTTCGCCCCGCCCACCGCGAGGCCCCGCAGGGTCGAGGTCCCGCCCGTCAGCTCCAGGACGCGAGCCCCCGCCGCCCGCACCGCGACCCAGCCGCCCGCCTGGGTGGTGCCGTCGATGGTGGCGCTCACCGAGATGTCGGGCAGCGGCGTGGCCGCCGTGATGGTGGGCAGCCCGCCCCCGTCGATGGCGAAGGTGATGTCGCCGCCGCCCCGGGCCACCACCGTCTCGATGGCGGCGCGCAGCGTGCACTCGGGCGCATCGCCGACCGAGGCTCCCGTGTCGCACCCCCGCACGCCGGCATCGGCGGCCGGGGCGTCGCCCGTGGAGTTGACCACGGTGTCGCCCGCCAGCTCGATCCGGTCCGATGCGGTGCCGATCCGGCCACCTCCGTCGGTGACCCGCAGGGTGACGGTGTAGGCGCCTCGCCCCGGGTAGCGGTGCACCGGGTCGCGCTCGGTGGACGTCTCGCCGTCGCCGAACGCCCAGAGGTACGACAGCCCGGCCGTCCCACCGCTCGCATCGCTCGATCCGTTGGTGAAGGTGACCTCGTTCGCGGCGCGGTCGGTGACCTCCCAGTCGAAGGCGGCCGTGGGTGCCGGCGTCACGGCGAACGACCAGAGCCGGGCCTCGCCGGAGACCCCGACGTACTCGTCCACCTCCGCGTCCATGGCCGCGCACCCGTCGGTCGGGCTCCCCCGGTAGACCTTGTTGAAGATCCCGACGGCGTGGGTGGCGAAGTCTCGGCGGAAGTCGGGGAACGAGCCGAGCGCCCCGATCTGGTCGGGATCGGTCGCGGCCAGGCTGGGGCGCGCGGAGGCTCGGATGGCCCGCGGGTCGCGCGGCGCATCGTCGGGGAACCCGGTCTGGTCGGTGGCCGGGCGCTGCAGCCAGATGTAGCCCCAGCCCTCGAGGTCGCCGGGCTCGTTGTAGGTGTCGCCGTCGAACTGGAGGTACACCCCGCCGAAGCACATCGGCGCCGGGTTGCCATCGGGGGGAGGGCCCACGAGCGACCAGCTCACGACGGTGAACGGCACCGGGGAGGCGCCCGGGTCCAGGTTGGTCGGGTACTCGCCCGCTGCGCCCACGGGTGCCACGCCCGGCACGAGCACCGCCGCCACCAGGACCGCGACCACCGCCGCCGCCCACCGCCCCATCGTCCGACTCGCTCCGCGCACCTCGCACCCCCCGGTCGACGCCGAGCAGGGTACGGACGACCCGCTAGCGGACCGCTAGCCGATGGGTGAGCGCATCCCACCCCATCGGCGGGGCCGGCTAGCTGACGTCGCGGCGGATCGTCCGCACCACCCCGGCGGCGAGCGGGACGCCCACCCAGAACGCGATCGAGAACGCGATCTGGGGCTCGTGGCCCGACCACTCGCCTTCGAGCACCCAGTTCCACGTGGACATGTCGATCCAGTTCTCCACCAGCGTCGACGCCGTGGCGAGGGCGGCCACGGTCGCCGGGAGCGCGAAGGATGCGGCGATGGCGGCGGCCGAGCTCTGCAGCAAGGCACCGAGCGCCACGCCGGCGAGGACGTTCAGCAGCACGAACAGGACGTAGCCGGCGACGACGCCACCGCTCAGGTCGGCATCGAGGGCACGCCCCGACGACGCCGCCAACCCGATGGCGCCCGCGGCGACCACCCCACCGAACAGGGCACCGCCGAGGCTCAGCACCACCGAGACGGCCAGCTTGGCAGTCACCACCCGGAGCCGTCGCGGCTCCTGGGTGAAGGTCGTGAGGATGCTGCGCTGGCTCCACTCGCCGGTGAGCATCAGGATCGCCACCACCGGCAGGAGGATCGTCAGCCCGAGCGCGGCGACGCGGACGTAGCTCGCGTGGCTCTGGTCGAAGGTCCTCGGAGCGAGCACCGGCACCATCGCCATGCCGATGGTCGAGAGGCCGGCGAGCCCGAGGAGCCAGCGCGCGGCACGGGTGTCGGTCGCCTTCTCCCACTCGACCCGGACGAGCCGGGAGAACGGGATCGGTCCTGGCGCTGGGGCGGACGCGGCGAGGCCGAGGGATCGATGCGAGGTCGATGCGGTCATGCCGGCACCTCCTGGGGGACGGCCGCCTCGGCGGCGGTGAGGGAGAAGAACAGCTGCTCGAGCCCATCGACATCGGACGGGCGCAGCTCGGTGAGCAGGACCTGGTGGTCGCGGGCAACCTCGGCGAGGACCTGGGTCGTGACCCGCCCACCCGCCACGTCGACGGTGAGGGCGCCGGCGGGGCCGACGACGTAGTCGATCCGCGCCGCACGCAGCGCGGCCGCCAGCGCGCCGGCATCGGGGCTGCGCACGAGGATCGTCGAGCTGGCCAGCAGCTCATCGAGCCGACCGGCGGCGACCACGGCCCCGCCGGCGATGACGACGAGGTGGTCGGCGGTGGCCTGCACCTCGTGGAGGAGGTGGCTCGACAGCAGCACCGTCCCGCCGTGGTCGGCGAAGTCGCGCAGGAGCGTCCGCATCCAGGCGATGCCCTCGGGGTCGAGGCCGTTCGCCGGTTCGTCGAGGATCAGCGCTCGTGGTCCGCCGACCAGCGCCTGGGCGATGCCGAGGCGTTGGCGCATGCCGAGCGAGTACGTCCCGACGCGCTTGTCGGCCGCGTCGGCGAGCCCCACGAGGTCGAGCAGGCGCTCGACGCCTTCGGTGGGGACGCCGGCCAGCCGGGCGGCGGTCGTGAGCGTCGCCCGGCCGGTGCGACCGGGGTGCATCGCCGACGCGTCGAGGAGCATGCCGACCACCCGGGTCGGGTTGGGGAGCTCGACGACGGGCCGGCCGTCGATGGTCGCCGTCCCGCGGTCGGGTCGCACCAACCCGGCGATCATCTTCAGCGTCGTGGACTTGCCGGCGCCGTTGGCCCCGAGGAAGCCGGTGATGGTGCCGGGCTCGCAGTGCAACGAGACGTCGCGCACGACCGGCGTCGTGTCGTAGCTCTTGGTGAGAGCGGTCGTCGTGATCATGGGGTCAGCGTGGACCGGGCGGGTGCGTCGCCGCATCGGGCGGGCGGCCACGATCCCGGGTCCGAAGGGAGGTCGGTGGCCCGGCGAGCCGGTCCGATCGTCGGGGGGTCGCATCGACCTTCGTCGGATGTCGCATCGGTCCTGCGGGCCGTACCCTCGTCCCATGTCGTGGCTGCGCAGCGCCTGGGCCCTCACCGCCCCGACGGCCCTGCCCGCCCCAGCCGACGCGGAAGCGCCGCACGGGCGGAGGCCCCGGACGGCACGCGACCTGTCCGTCGACCTCGCCGCCTTCGCCGTGGCTGCGGGGCTCGGTGCGGTCCTGCTGCGGATCGCCGCCACCGACGCCACCAACGAGATGACCTCCCAACAGGTGGCCGTCGACGCGGCCCTCGGCGCGGCCTGCTGCACCTCCCTGTGGTGGCGGCGGCGCTGGCCCCTCGGCGTGGCGCTCGCCTGCGTGCTGCTCGGCGCGCTCTCGACGTCCGCCACGGTGGCCGGCCTGTTCGCCCTGTCGTCGCTGGCGCTGCACCGCCACATCCGACCGGCCGTGCTCGTCGCTGCGCTGTTCGTGCCCTCGGCCGTGATCTGCTCGATCTGGCTCGGACGGCCCGACACCTGGTCGGTGCTGCTGCCGACGCTGGCGCTCGCGGCGGCGGCGATCGCCTGGGGGCTGTTCGTCCGGGCCCGCCGCCAGCTCCTCGCCACCCTGCGCGAGCGCGCCGAACGGGCCGAGGCCGACCAGCTCGTCCGCGCCGAGGGGGCGCGCTTGGCGGAGCGCACGCGCATCGCGCGCGAGATGCACGACGTGCTCGCCC
>JAGQSL010000245.1 GCA_020439525.1 Acidimicrobiales bacterium
GGTCGAGGTCGTTGGCGCCCTTGGCGGCGATCTCCGCTTCCAGGCGGGCCTGCTCCTCGCCGATCTTCTCGTAGTCCGCGTCGGGGTCGGCGTACTTCGCCAGGCAGGCGTCGTAGGCCTCGAGGAGCCCCGCCACCTCGGCCACGCCGTCCATGACGTTGCCCTTGACGTCCTTGCCCTCGTCGAGGTGGGGCTCCTGCTCGAGCATCCCGACCGAGAACCCGGGGGTGAGGCGGGCCTCGCCGGTGAAGCCGTCGTCCTTGCCGGCCATGACCTTGAGCAGCGACGACTTGCCGGCCCCGTTCGCGCCGAGCACGCCGATCTTGGCCCCCGGGTAGAACGACAGGTTGATGTCCTTCAGCACCTCGCGATCCGGCGGGTAGAACCGGGTCAGCTTGCGCATGGTGTAGATGAACTGGGCGCTCATGGCGCGAGACCTCCTGGGCTGCGGCGCGGCGATCCTAGGAGGTGGGCCACACCCCACCACCGGGCGCCGGGCCCTCGCGGGACCCCGCGCCCGCCTCGGTAGGATCGCCTCCGTGCCCGACACCCCTTCGACCGAAGCGCTCGGTCCCAACGCCTGGCTCGTCGACGAGATGTACGAGCAGTACCTCGCCGATCCGAGCTCGGTGAGCGAGAGCTGGCGCGACTTCTTCGCCGACTACCAGCGCGACGCCGACGTGGTGGCGTCCGCGCCCGACAAGTCGCTGCCCGCCACCGGCCGCACCGGCGACACCGGGGCGGTGCCCGCCGTGGCGGCGGGCGCGGCGACGGCACCGCCCGAGCCCAAGGCCGCGCCGTCCCCGGCCCCGAAGGGCACCGGCATCGCTGCCGACGGCACCGCGGAGGTGCCCGGCGAGCCGCTCCGGGGCGTCGCCGCCAAGATCGTCGAGAACATGGAGGCCAGCCTCGAGGTGCCCACGGCCACCTCGTTCCGGGAGGTGCCGGCCAAGCTGCTCGAGGTCAACCGCCGGATCATCAACGGCTACCTCGGGCGCACGCGCGGCGGCAAGGTCAGCTTCACCCACCTGATCGGCTACGCCATCGTCCGGGCCATCGCCGACTCGGTGCCGGTCATGAACCGCACCTACCTGGAGGGCCCCGACGGCAAGCCGCGGGTCGTGCGCAACGAGCGCGTCGGGCTCGGGCTGGCGGTCGACGTGGAGAAGAAGGACGGCAGCCGGTCGCTGCTCGTGCCGGTCATCCGCGACGCCGATGCGCTCGACTTCCGCGGGTTCTGGGGCGCGTACGAGGAC
Organism: Acidimicrobiales bacterium; assembly: GCA_020439525.1. Lineage (GTDB taxonomy): Bacteria > Actinomycetota > Acidimicrobiia > Acidimicrobiales > Iamiaceae > Aquihabitans. The sequence goes on from JAGQSL010000245.1 coordinate 1,257, forward strand.
ATCATCCGCAAGGTCCGCTCGAACAAGCTCTCCGTCGACGACTTCGCCGGCGCCACCGTCACCCTCACCAACCCCGGGACCATCGGCACCGTCCAGTCCGTCCCGCGGCTCATGCCCGGCCAGGGCGTGATCGTGGGCGTCGGTCGCCTCGACTTCCCGGCGGCGTTCGCCGGCGCCGACCCCGAGATGCTCGCCGACATGGGCCTGTCGAAGGTCATGACGGTGACCTCCACCTACGACCACCGGATCATCCAGGGTGCGGAGTCGGGGCTGTTCCTGAAGCGCATCCAAGAGCTCCTCATGGGCGAGGACGACTTCTACGGCAAGGCGTTCCGGTCGCTCGGCGTCCCCTACGAGGCCGTCCTGTGGCGCTCCGACGACAACCCCAGCGATCGCGAGGCGAGCCGCCTCGAGAAGCAGA
>JAGQSL010000246.1 GCA_020439525.1 Acidimicrobiales bacterium
GTCGATGGCGACGCAGCTCTCGCAGACGCCGCAGGGCTCGCCGCCCTCGAGGTGCTCGCAGTTGAGCGCCTTGGCGAGGATGCGCGCCGTGGAGGTCTTGCCCGTGCCGCGGGGCCCGCTGAAGAGGTAGGCGTGGCCGACGCGCTCCTCGCGGACCGCGTTGCGCAGCGCCCGGACGACCTGCTCCTGGTCGCGGACGTCGCTGAAGCGCCGGGGCCGGTAGCGCCGGTAGAGGGACTGGTACGCCACGGCTGCTCACCCTACCGATCCGGGCCAACGGCCGTTCCCGGTCCGGGGGCCGTGCGCAGCGGTACCGTGCGGCCAAGGAGCGGGGGATGCGCAAGGCATGGGTGGCGGTGGCGATCGCGGGCCTGGTGGCCGCCGGTTGCAGCAGCGACGGGTCGGACGGGGCTGCGGGGACCACGGCCCCCGACGAGGCGGCCGCGACCACGACGGCGCCGCCCGAGTGGCCCGAGCCCCGGTTCGTGGAGGGCGACTGCCCGATGCCCACCGACGCCGTCGAGCTCGAGGTCACGTGCGGCACCGTGCAGGTGCCCGAGGACCGCACGAACGGCGACAGCCGCCTGATCACCCTGGCCGTGGCCCGCATCCACTCCGCCGCGGACGACGTGGCGCCCGATCCGGTGGTGCAGCTCGAGGGCGGCCCCGGCTTCTCGAGCCTCGAGGACGTGGAGGGCTACGCCCGCTCGTCGATCCTCGACCGGCGCGACTACATCCTCTGGGACCAGCGCGGCACCGGCTTCTCGGACCCGAACCTCGACTGCACCGAGACGAACGACGCCGTGTGGGACGTGTTCGCGACCACCGACGCCGCGGTCGACGAGTACGCCCGGATCGAGGACAGCCTGCGCGCCTGCCGGGCACGGATCACCGACGACGGCGCCCACCTCGACGGGTACGACACGACGCAGAACGCCGCCGACCTGGCCGACCTGCGCGTGGCCCTCGGCATCGACGAGTGGAACCTGCGCGGCGTGAGCTACGGCTCGGCGCTGGCGATCGAGACGATGCGGAACCACCCCGAGGGGCTGCGGTCGGTCCTGCTCGACTCGGTGGTGCCGCCCGACGCGCCCTTCGGCGCCGTCGGCCGAGGCGAGTCCGCCCTGCGGGCCTTCGGCGAGCTCTTCGACGCGTGCGCCGCCGACGCCGACTGCGCCGCCACCTACGGCGACCTGCAGGAGCTGTTCACTGCGGCGGCCGACCGCCTCGACGCCGACCCGCACGAGACCTCGGTGCTCGACCCGAAGACGGGCAACGAGCGCCAGGTGGCCATCACCGGGCGCGACCTGTGGGCCGGGCTGTTCAACGCCCTCTACGACGAGACGCTCATCCCCGCGCTCCCTGCGGCCGGCAAGGCCATCGCCGGTGGCGACAACGCGATCATCGACCTGATCGCCGAGGACGGCATCCCCTTCGCCGCCGGCCAGCACGAGGGCATGACCGCGTCGGTGAGCTGCGCCGACCGGGCGGCCCTGCTCGACCCCGACTCGGTCGAGCCGTTCGTGGCCGAGCACCCCGAGCTCGAGGCGCTCGTGTACCTCACCGTGCCCGAGACCGGCTGCGAGGAGTGGGACGTGGCGCCCGCCGAACCCGGGTTCAACGACCTGCTCACCGCCGAAGAGACCGACGTGCCCGTGCTGGTGATGGCCGGCCGGTTCGACCCGATCACCCCGCCCGAGGGCTCGGCCCGCGTGGCCGAGGCCCTGGGGAAGGACCTGCTCCTGTTCCCGAACGCCGGACACGGCGCGGTCACCTCCAGCGAGTGCGCACGCGACATCTGGTTCGCGTTCCTCGACGACCCCTCGGTCGACCCCGACACCTCCTGCATGGACGAGCTGGGACCGCCCGAGTTCACCTGAGCGGGCATCCGCTTGGGCGCTCGGGCGCCCGCCGCTATCGTGACCGGGTCCGCACCCGCAGGTGGCGGCCGGGTCCTGTGCATCCACAGCCCGTGAACCGGGTCAGGGCCGGAAGGCAGCAGCTCTCAGCGGAGTCTGAGGAGTGCCGCAGATCGCCCGGCCGCCTCCTGCGGGTGCGGGCGCGAGCAATGCCAGGGAGAGGTGCGAGAGCGGCCGAATCGGCACGCTTGGAAAGCGTGTGAGGGGCAACCCTCCGTGGGTTCGAATCCCACCCTCTCCGCCAGACGTTGTCGTTTCGACAACGACACGATGGTCCTACCCCGGCCAGGCATCATCGGGGACACGCGTTGCCCCACCCTCATCGAGCGGGCTCAGGTTCCCCGCCGGTACCGAGATGCCCGATACTCATCGACCCAGTTGCGGGTGCTGCGCCATTGGCCATCAGCTCCCTGAGATGCCTGCAGCCGTCCTCGCTTGGCAGCCACCCGGAGCGCACCCGCGTGGAGGTCGTCGTCCGCGAGCGCGGCCAGGGGCACGAGCCGGGCCGGGCCGGCGACTGCCGGCACGATGAAGCGGTAGAGGTTGTCGAGGATGGACCGAGCCAGGAGCTCGCCGAGCAGGCCTGGGTCACCGGAGTCGGCGCGTCGAAGCGCCCGGAGGTAGTCGGACCGTTGTCGCTTGTAGACGATCACGGGTGGGTAGCCGAGCCGAACCAGGATCAGGTTCAGCAAGAGTCGTCCCGTGCGGCCGTTGCCATCGATGAACGGGTGGATCTGCTCGAATCGACAGTGCAGTTCAGCCAGCCGCTCGGGGAAGTCGATCGACCTCGCCTCGAGCGCGTTGACCTCATCAGCCCATGTCGTGAGTTCCGACGCCACGAGGACCCAGCTGACCGGCTCCATGCCACCAGGGAACGGGTGGATCTCATGCTCTCGGAAGCTGCCAGGGCCCTCCCGATCCGTCGCCTCGGGGTGGGGAGCGACGTCCCAGACCGGAGTCATGGCGGCTCGGTGGACCTCGCGGATCTCCGTGACGGTCAACGTCGTGTCGGGATGAGGCCGATCGGGGGAGAGCGCCTGCCGGTAGACCCACTCGGAGGCATCGGCGTAGCCGCGCACCTCCATGTACTCCCGAAGCTCCTTGTTGCCGATCGCACGACCCTGCTCAAGGAGCACCTCGACCTGCTTCAGGACCAAGGTGTTGCCCTCGATCGCGGTCGAGTGGTGGGCCTCCTCGAACCAGATTCCCCGCCAGATGTCCGAGGCCTCGAGGGGGCTCGGCAGGCCCCCCATCCTCTGCCACAGCTCGGCGATCTGGACATCGAGGCGCGAGTACAGCTCTGCCCTCGTCGGGCGTCCCACCCTGCCGCTGCCGGGAAGTTGTTCGCTCATGCCGGAACGAACTGTACCGAACAAATCGAAGTTTGCGCGGGCGCTGCCCCTCCGAACCGAACAGAACCATCACGACATCGGTGTCATTCGACCGCCTTGGTGGGCAACCTCTACCAATCGGCTGACACGGGCGGGTTGGTCAGGTTCGAACCCTGACCTCGACGAGCAGCACAACCGCCAACCCCGCTGATCAGGTTTTCGTCGATCAATCCGGCCAGGAGAACCCAGGCCACGTGGTTCGAACGTTGTCCCACCCTCCCCGCCAGGTCGATGCCCTTGGCGATGCCGGTCCTCCCCCGATGGGCAGGCCGGCACACCGCTACCAGCCGTCGGTGCCGTCCCAGCCCCACACCGGCAGGGCGAGGTCGTCGGGGACGGCGTCGGGGTGCTCCCACCCGTGGTTGAGCAGCGCGGTCGCCCAGGTGAACCAGGCGATCAGCGCGAACCGCAGGTCCGGATGGCTCGGCACGCCGGCATCGTCGAGGGCGAGGACGAAGGCGGCCACGGCCCGACCGTCCATCTGCGGGTGGGGCCCGTTGCCGGCGTGGGCCCGCACGACCTCGGCCTGTCCGGCGATCGACGCCGTGTAGGTGGCGGGCCCGCCGAGCTGCTCGGCCCAGTACGCCGCCAGCCGCTCCGTGTGCTCCGGGTGGACGCCCTCGCGGAAGGCGTGACCGAGGATGGGGTCGGCCAGGCATCGCTCGTGCCACGCCTCGGCGAGCGCCCGCACGACCTCGGCGCCACCCATCTCCTCGTAGATCGTCCCGTCCACGGCACCGATGCTACGGACGGCGTCGCCCGCAGACTGCCCAGATCGGTTCGCAGCAAGATGAGCAACCGTTACTCAGGTGCCGGGCTCGAACCAGGCAGATGCTGACCCCATGAAGCGAACTGCTGCCCTGATCTCGACGCTCGTCACCGTCGGCACCCTCGTCTTGGCCACGCCGAACCCGGCCCCGGCGACCCCGTCGACGAACGTCGTCACCGGCCGGGTGTCGGTGCTCCCCGGTCCGACCGAATCGCAGGCCAAGGGCGATTCGACGGCACCGGTCGTCAGCGCCGACGGCCGCTACGTGGCGTTCACCTCGAAGGCCCGGCTCAGCCCCAACGACCAGTTCGACTTCGAGGACGTCTACGTCCGCGACCTGCTCACCGACCAGGTCGAGCTGATCTCGGTCCGGCCCGACGGGAAGGATGCGACCTCCCCGTCCTACGCCGGTGCCATCAGCGCCACCGGGCGCTTCGTGGTGTTCTCCAGCCTCTCCAACGCCCTGGTCCCCGGCGACACGAACAACGCCTTCGACGTGTTCATCCGCGACCGCGAGCTGAAGACCACCGAGCGGGTCAGCATCAACTCCGCCGGCCAGCAGGCCGTCGGCCACAGCCCGGGCAACTACCGCGACCCCCACCAGATGGACGTGTCGGACGATGGGCGCTTCGTCGCCTTCTCGACCACGGCCGCGCAGTTCGGCGTGGGGGGCAGCGTCGACAGCAACGTCATGGTGCGCGATCGCCAGACCAACACGACCGAGTCGGTCAACGTGTCGAGCGACGAGGTCCCCGGCAACCGCGGGGCCTACGACCTCTCGATGTCGCCGAACGGGCGGTACGTCGCCTTTCGGAGCCAGTCGTTCAACTTCGGGCCCGACACCAACCAGAACACGGGCGACATCTACCTGCGGGACCGCACCGCCGGCACCACGACGCTGGTGAGCAAGCGCACCGACGGCACCCAGTCCTTCGAGGTGTCGTTCAAGCCGAGCGTCAGCGACGACGGCAAGAAGGTCGCCTTCATCTCCCGCGGCGACCTCACCCCCGGCGACCTGAAGACGATCGACGACGTCTTCGTCCGCAACGTGGCGACGAGCACGACGACGAAGGTGAGCGTCGACTTCGGCGGCGGCGAAGCCGACCAGCACGCCACCGATCCCGTCATCAGCGGCGACGGGTCCACCGTGGCGTGGACCTCGCTCTCGGGCGAGTACGTCACGGGCGGCGGCAACGGCAAGGTGCACGTCTTCACCCGGGTCGGCACCAACCCCATCAGCCGCCAGTCGGTCACGGCGTCGGGTGCGCTGGGCAACGGCGACTCGGCGCTGCCGTCGCTCTCGGCGAACGGCAAGGTGCTCGTGTTCGACTCCGCCTCCACGAACCTCGTGACCGGCGACAGCGGGTTCAAGGACGCCTTCGTGCGCCGCAGCCCCGAGGTCGGCCCCCACGGGACCACCACCGCCTACGCCAACGCCATGGCGGCCCGCTTCGGCGGCACCTCGGGCGCCACCCTCGCGGCCCGCATCGGCCAGGGCGCCTCGCCCGAGGGCCAGGTCCTGCTGCTCGCCCACGGCTCGTTCGGAGCGAAGCGGGCACCGCTGGTGCGGCTCTACGCCGCCTACTTCCGCCGCTTCCCCGACTCGTCGGGCCTCGCCTACTGGCTCAAGAAGCTCAACACCGGGACGAAGCTCGACCAGGTGTCGGCGCAGTTCGCCGCCTCCAGCGAGTTCAAGACCAAGTACGGCAACACCAGCAACACCGCCTTCGTGACACTCGTCTACCAGAACGTCCTGGGCCGCAACCCCGAGTCCTCGGGCCTGGCGTTCTGGGTGAAGAAGCTCGACGGCGGGATGAGCCGCGGGACGGTGATGACCAACTTCTCCGAGTCATCGGAGGGCAAGCGCAAGTTCCGCCCGGTGGTGGACACCGCGGTCGTCAGCCTCGGCCTCTTCGGCAAGATGGCGCCGGTCAAGCTCCTCCAGGCCTCGGCGGACTACATGCTGCTCGACAGCTCCGAGCGCGGCATCCAGCGCCTGATCGTGTCCGACGAGTACAAGGCCGTCGCCTGACCCGGGGGGGCGCGCCAGCCGGCGTACTCCCCCGGGCGTACGCGCCAAGTCCTCGCAGCGATCATCGCCCGAAGCCGCGCGCCCGGGGCGGGCTTGGGGGTGGTGGGCGGGGTGTGGTGGCATTCGCGGCGTGGAGATCCCGGTGCTGGAGGGCGAGATCATCGAGCGCGACGGGCCCCAGGAACGGCTCCTCGTGCTCCTGCACGGCTACGGCGAGCCGGTGGCCGACCTCACCGACCGCCTCGACCGCATCGATCCGCACGCCCGCTTCCTCGCCGTGGCGCCACCCGCACCGTTCGAGCACAAGGGCAAGGCCATCTGGCACCGGGCCCTCACCGCGCCCGACGAGGCCGGCCGCCAGTTCCTCGCCTCGATGGCGGCGATCGACGCCTACCTGGGCGAGCTGGCCGAGCGCACCGGCCGTTCGGCGGCCGAGGCCGTGGTGGGCGGCTTCAGCCAGGGCGGTGGCCTGGCGCTCGCCCTCCTGCTCGCCGGTGGCATCGTGCACCGCCCGGCCGCCGCGTTCGGCGTGTGCAGCTTCCCGCCCCACATCGTGGGCTTCCCGTTCGATCCCGCCGCCGCCGACGGGCGACCGTTCCTGCTGTGGAGCGCACGGGCCGACCGCTTCGCCCCGATCGAGTCGTCAAGGGCTGGCGCGGCGACGCTCATCGACTGCGGCCTGGCTGTGACCTACCGCGAGACCGACGGCGGCCACGTGATGAGCGACGACGCAGCCGACGCCATCGGCGCCTGGCTCGGCGACCTCGATGCCGCCGCCCACCCGGCGTCGTCGCCGCTGCTCGACGGCGTCGAGCCCCTCGCCCGGGTGCGCGAGATGTGGTCGCCGGTGGCCTGAGCCCCGGCGGCGCGGCTCAGCTCGGCGTGGGCAGGCCGGTCACCAACTCGCCGGGGTCGGCGGCGAGGGCATCGGCCAGCTTCAAGATGTTGTGCAGCGTCAGGTTTCGCCGGCCGCGCTCGACCTGGCCGACGTAGGTCCAGTGGAGGCTGCACGCCTCGGCCAAGCGCTCCTGGCTCCAGCCCCGCGCCTGGCGCAGCGCCCGGACCCGGGCCCCGAACTCGATGGTGGCCGCCGACAGCGGCTCCTTCGGGGTCCCGGGCACCCCGCAAGACCATCCTTCCCATGACCGCGCCGCCAGAGAGCTTGCTTCCCGATGGCGGGCGCGCCGACGAACGGCGCGCTCAGTGCCACCACTCGTCGACCA
>JAGQSL010000247.1:0-3780 GCA_020439525.1 Acidimicrobiales bacterium
CGGGTGGCGCTCTGCGGCGTCATCTCCAGCTACCTCACCGGCGAGCACCCCGGGCCCAGCAACTACGTCAACCTGCTGGCGCGCTGCGGACGGATGCAGGGCTTCAACACGCTCCACGAGTGGGGCCGCTTCGACGAGGCGTTCGAGCACCTCCGCCGGTGGGAGGCGGAGGGCCGCCTCGTGCACCGCGCCCACGTCTTCGACGGGCTCGAGCACGCCGTCGAGGCGCTCAACGGCTTGTTCCTCGGCGTCAACATCGGCAAGACCATGGTGCGGGTCGCCACGCCGTCGAACGAGCGCTGACGGCTCGTCGACCTCACCGCCCGGCGGCGGTCACCACCTCGCGGCCGGGTCGGTCGAGCGAACGCACGGTCCCGTCGGCGTCGACCACCACCGGGCCGGTGGACGGCGAGGAGCACAGCGGGCGGCCGTCGCGCAGCAGGTCGGTGCACACCAGCCCCTCGGGGAGGGGGCGTCCGGCCAGGGTCAGCTGGCGGTCGACGCGGGCGACGACCGCGCCGGTGCCCAGATCGATCGTCTGCACCTCTAGGGCGTCGGGGCGGCCGATCAGGAGCACGGCTCGCTCGTCGTCGGCCACGAACGAGATGGGACGATCGACCGCGACGTCGACGGACCAGGCGGGCTCGGCGGCGTCGGGTGCCCAGCGGGTCAGGATGCTGCTGGCGCCGGCCGCGCGCAGGGCCACGACCGAGCCGTCCGGGAGAAGGTGGGCCGAGACCGTCGAGTCCTCCCAGCCGTTGCGGTCGGCCAGCTCGGTTCTCGTGCCGTCGGCGTGGTGCACGACGAGCCGCTCGCGCTGGCCGTCGGGCGTCTCGGGGCCGGTGAGCTCGGCGGCGAGGACCACCGCCCGGCCGGCGTCGTCGACGCGGAGGTCGAGGAGCCGGAGCGATCGGCCGTCAGGGGCCGGCGCCACGGTCTGGTGGTCGCGCCCGTCGATCAGGTGGATGGGGCCGGTGGCCGTCGGCGGGAAGGCGTCGTCGGCGAGCGCGTCCTGGTAGGCCACCGCCTGGGGCGGCCCGGAGGCCACGCCCGGGGCGTCGGCCACCAGGGCCAGGGCGGCGGCGGTGCGGGAGATGGTGGTGGCGCGACCGTCGGCCAGCACCTGCACCCCTGTGGGCCCGGCGACGGCGAGCGCATCGTCCACGGCTGCGCTCGCGCCGTCGGCCTCGTCCGGCGGCGTGGCGTCGCTGGCGGGCGGGACCTCGGGGGCCTCGCGCTGCAGCCAGCCGTAGAAGGCGTCGGCGTCGCCGTCGAAGCGGTAGACGGCGCGGTCGACGCCCGGGAAGGCCGTCACGGTGGCGTCGAGCTGGGCCAGCAGGTTCGTGCTGCCGCACGACGTGGAGGCGTTCGAGATGGTGGGGGCGAAGTTCGCGAAGTCGACGACCGCGGTCGTGCCGCGCACCTCGACGCCCTGGAGGGTGCCGGCGGTCTCCGACGAGAACCAGCTGGTGAGCCCGTCGGCGGCCTCCTCGGCGGTCGGGCCGGCGAGCAGGGCGGCGATCGCCCCGGCGAGGGCATCGTCGGCCGACACGGTCCGCGGCACCGCCACGGTGGCCGCGCAGGTCGGGTCGTCGGGGGGGGAGAGGTGGACGTCGACGGTGGTGGTGGCGCGATCCGGTGCGGTGGTGGTGGTCGAGCGCTCGGTCTCGCCGGCGCGGACCGACTCGGACCCGTCGTCGCGGCCGGCCAGCACGAGCGCCCCGACCACGACCGCGGCCGCGGCGGCGATCGAGGCGCCGGCGATCGCCCGCCGGCGGACGGTCGCCGTGCGGGCCCGCCGCCGGGCGATGGCGAGGTCGGCGTCGGGGTCGCCCGGCCCGTGGCGGGCGATGAGCTGCTCGAAGGCGTCGTGCAGGCGGGTCATCGGGCATCCTCCTCGTCGAGCAGGGAGCGGAGCTTGCGCCGGGCCCGCGCCACCCGGGCGCGCGCCGCATCGGGCCGGCAGCCGAGGATCTCGGCCACCTCGGCGGAGGGCCGGCCCTCGACGTCGGCGAGCCACAGCGCGGCGCGATCGAGCGGCGCGAGGGCGAGCAGCTCGCCCACATCGGATGGGTAGGCGGGCACCTCGGCGTCGCTCGTGGGTGCCAGCCGGGGCGTGGCCCGCCGGAGGCGCCCGAGGCCGCGGCGCTCGTTGGCGGCCAGGCGCACGACGGCTCGTCGCAGGTAGGGGAGCGGCGCGTCGAGCGCGCCGAGGGGGCCGTGGCGCAGGGCGCGCTCGAGGGCGTCCTGGATCAGGTCGCGCGGGTCGCGCTCGGGCGGGCACACCACGCAGGCGAGCCGGTGCAGCGCCGGGTAGAGCTGGCGGACCAGCTCGTCGTCGCCGTCCGGCGGTGGGGTGGGGCCCGGCTCGGCGCTCGGGGTCACGCGGGCGATCACCTCCGCATCGCAGGTCTCGTCGTCGGTCCTCACACCCTTCCAGACACCGCACGGCCGTGGTCTGTGACACCGCGCCCTCGGCGGTGGACGAGGCCCGGTCGCGCGGGTACCGTCGGGAATCACAGCCGTGTGATTCGTCCACAGGTTGGGGACGATCCCTGTGGAACGGCTGTGGACACCCTGCCGTCCAACGATCTCGAGGTCCTCCCGTGGGCGATTCGTTCACCCACCTCCACGTGCACACCGAGTACTCGATGCTCGACGGTGCCGCCCGCGTCGACGACGTGGTGGCCGCGGCCGCGGCCGACGGCCAGCCGGCCATCGGCATCACCGACCACGGCAACATGTACGGGACGCTGCCCTTCTACAAGGCGTGCAAGAACCACGGCATCAAGCCGATCCTGGGCGAAGAGCTGTACATGGCCCACGACTCGCGCTTCGAGCGGCCGAGCCGCCGGGGCCGGATGGACGACTCGGGCGGCGACGCCGAGGGCGGCAAGAAGCTCTACTACCACCTGACCGCGCTGGCCGAGAACGAGACGGGCTACAAGAACCTCATCCAGCTCTCGAGCCGGGCGTTCATGGAGGGCTACTACTACAAGCCCCGCGTCGACTGGGAGGTGCTCGAGGCCCACAGCGAGGGCGTCATCGCCACCACCGGGTGCCTCGGCGGCCACGTGCTCCAGCACCTCATGCGCGGCGACGAGGAGGCGGCGCTGAAGGCGGCCGGGAGGCTGCAGGACATCTTCGGGCGCGACAACCTGTTCGTGGAGATCCAAGACCACGGCATCCCCGAGCAGCACCGCACCAACCCGATGCTGTTCGACATCGCCAAGCGCATCGGCGCCCCGCTGCTCGCCACCAACGACAGCCACTACACCCACCGCCACGACGCGGTGGCCCACGACGCGCTCCTGTGCGTGCAGACGGGCTCGCTCATGAGCGACCCCGACCGCTTCAAGTTCCACGGCGACGACCACTACCTGAAGACCGCCCAGGAGATGCGCCAGCTGTTCCGCGACGTCGAGGTCGCCTGCGACAACTCGCTGTGGATCGCCGAGCGCTGCGACGTCGAGATCGAGTTCGGCAAGCCGCTGCTGCCCAACTTCCCGCTGCCCGAGGGCTTCGACGACGACGCCGACTACCTCAAGCACCTGACCATGGAGGGCGCGAGGAAGCGCTGGGGCGACCCGATCCCCGACCACATCGTCGAGCGCCTGGCCTACGAGCTCACGGTGATCGGCAACATGGGGTTCAGCTCGTACTTCCTCATCACCTGGGACCTGATCAAGCACGCTCGCGACACCGGCATCCGCGTCGGTCCGGGCCGCGGGTCCGCGGCCGGGTGCGCGGTGGCGTACTGCCTCTGGATCACCGACCTCG
>JAGQSL010000247.1:3833-4180 GCA_020439525.1 Acidimicrobiales bacterium
GACATCGACATGGACTTCGACTCCCGCTACCGCGACGAGATGATCCGCTACGCCGCCGAGCGCTACGGGCGCGACCACGTCGCCCAGATCGTCACGTTCTCCACCATCAAGGCCCGAGCCGCCGTGCGCGACGCGGCACGGGTGCTCGGCTACCCGTACGCGGTGGGCGACAAGGTGGCCAAGGCCATGCCGCCGCTGATCATGGGCCGCGACACCCCGCTGTACGCCTGCCTCGAGCCGCACCCGAAGTACGAGGACGGGTTCAAGATGGCGGCCGACCTGCGGAAGATGTACGACGAGGAGCCCGACCTCAAGAAGGTCATCGACGTGGCCAAGGGCCTCGAGGG
>JAGQSL010000248.1 GCA_020439525.1 Acidimicrobiales bacterium
TCGAGCAGGGCCTGGGTGGGGTGCTGGTGCCAGCCGTCACCGGCGTTGACCACCGACGCATCGACCCACCCGGCGATGCGATGGGGGGCGCCGGCGGACGCGTGCCGCACGACGATCCCGTCGATGCCCATGGCCTCGATGGTCTTCGCCGTGTCGAGCAGCGACTCGCCCTTCTTCACCGACGACGAGCTCACCGAGAAGTTCATGGTGTCGGCCGAGAGCCGCTTGGCCGCCGTCTCGAACGAGAGGCGGGTGCGGGTCGAGTCCTCGTAGAAGAGCCAGGCGATCGTCTTGCCGCGCAGTGCCGGGACCTTCGGGATCTGCCGGGCCGACACCTCGACGAACGAGTCGGTGAGGCGCATCACCTGCTCGATGCCGTCGCGACCGCCCAGGTCCTCGATGTCGAGCAGGTGCCGGGAGCGCTCCGTCATCGCACCATCTCCCCGAGGTCGACCCCGTCGGCGTGGACGTCGACGACCTCGTCGCGCCGAGTGGGGAGGTTCTTGCCCACGTAGTCGGGGCGGATCGGCAGCTCGCGGTGGCCCCGGTCGACCATCACGGCGAGCTGCACGGCTCGCGGCCGCCCGTAGTCGGACAGGGCGTTGAGGGCGGCTCGGATCGTGCGCCCGGTGAAGAGCACGTCGTCGCAGAGCACCACGACCTTGCCGTCGAGGGGCCACGGGATGTGGGTGACCGCCTCCGGCAGCACCGGGCGCAGGCCGATGTCGTCGCGGTAGAAGGCGACGTCGAGGCTGCCCACCGGGACCTCGTGCCCCTCGATCGAGGCGAGGGCCGCCGCAAGGGAGTCGGCCACGGGCACCCCGCCCGTCTGCAGCCCGACCAGGAGCACGTCGTCGGTGCCGTGGTTGGCCTCGATGACCTCGTGGGCCATNNNCGCCAGACCGCCCGCTGGACGTCGTCGGCGTCCATGACGCGGGTGCGGGGCGCGAAGACGCCCCCGTACGGGGGCGCCTGGCGTCGTTCTCGTTCGGCCATGTCGGCTCGCTTCCTGTCCGTCTGGGCCTCACGGGACCCGCTTCACGGTCAGGAGGGCACGGTACCACCCGCCGTCGGAGCGAGCGCGCCCGCCGTCAGCGGCCCGGACGGTCGCGGATCCACACCAGGGTGCCGGTGTCGAGGGTGCCGGCGTGGGCGAGGCCGGCGGCTGCGGCCACCTTGCCCGCCCGCTCGTTGTCGGGATGGGTCCGGGCGAAGAGCCGCCGCACCGGCAGCTCCCGCAGCACCCAGTCGGCGAAGAGCCCGACGGCGCTGGCCATGGCCCCGCGCCCCCGGGCGTCGGGGAACAGCCAGTACCCCAGCTCGGCCCACTGCTCGTCGGGCTCGACCACGATGAGGCCCACCTCGCCGACGATCTCCGCGGGGCGGTCGACCGAGGTCACCACCAGGTCGATCGCCAGGCCCTTGGCCCGTCGCTCCTCCTCGCCGCGGATCCAGCGCCGGGCCGCCTCCTCGGTCGCGTCGTGGGGCACCGAGGTGTGGCGGGCCACCTCCGGGTCGGCCCACGCCCGGGCGAGGGCGGCCGCATCGTGCTCGCCGGCGCCCCAGGGCCGCAGGGCGATCTGGTGGCGGGGGTCGGCGAGCGGCGGCCACGGCAGCGGGAAGACCCACGGCTCGCCCCAGCCCTCCCCCGCCACGATCGTCAGCCCCCGCGCCGCTCGGTGGCGAGGCGACCGAGCAGACCGTTCACGAACGTGGACGAGTCGTCGGTGGAGTAGCGCTTGGCCAGCTCGACCGCCTCGGAGATGCAGGCCCCGACCGGGACGTCCGTGTGGGTCAGCTCGTAGGCGGCCATCCGCAGCAGCGCCCGATCGATCGCCGGCATCCGCTCCACCGGCCAGCGGTGCGACAGGCGCCCGATGGCCTCGTCGAGCTCGGCGAGGTGGTCGCTCACCCCCACCACCAGCTCGCCCGCGAAGGGCTCGGGCGCGAGCGGGAGGTCGTCGAGCACCGTGGCGAACGGCTCGAGGCCCTTGGACTCCGCCTCGTAGAGCAGGGCGAGGGCCCGCTCGCGCGCCTCACGACGGGTGCCGATGCCGTCGAAGCCCGACACCCGCTCCACGGGCTCGGGCGGGCTCGGCGCCGGGTCGAGATCGATCTCCTCGACGGACGCGACGACGTCGCCGTCGTCGAGGTGGAGCTCCGGCGGGAGCAGGGCGGGGTCGGGGGCGTCGGTCACGTCGGGCCTAGGCGCGGGTGATGTACTCGCCGGTGCGGGTGTCGACCCGCAGCTTGTCGCCGATGTTGACGAACAGCGGGACCTGGACGACCTTGCCGGTCTCGAGGGTGGCGGGCTTGCGGGCGCCCGAGACGCGGTCGCCCTGGATCCCGGGCTCGGTCTCGGCCACCGTGAGCTCGACGGCCGCCGGCAGGTCGACCCCGACGATCTCGTCGCCGTACATCTGGAGCACCGCGCTGTCGGACTCGCGCAGGTAGTCGGCCGCCGAGCCCAGGGCGACGGGGGCCACGTTGAGCTGCTCGTAGGTCTCGGCGTCCATGAACACGTAGTCGGTGCCGTCGTTGTAGAGGTACTGCATCTCGCGCTTGTCGATCTTGGCCTGCTCGACCTTCTCCCCGGCGCGGAAGGTCTTCTCGAGCTGCGCGCCCGTGCGGACGTTGCGCAGCGTGGTGCGGACGAAGGCGCCGCCCTTGCCCGGCTTCACGTGCTGGAACTCGACCACCTGGTAGAGCCCTTCGGAGAGGTTGAGGCTCATGCCGTTCTTGAGGTCGTTGGTGGTGATGGCCATCGGGGTTCCTTCGGGCGTTCGGTTCGGCGGTCAGACCGCGGCGTTCTTCGGGGTGAGCGTGATCGGACGGCAGCCTCCGTCGGTGACGACGACCGTGTCCTCGATGCGCACGCCGCCGTGCTCGGGGAGGTAGACGCCCGGTTCGACGGTGACCACGCAGCGCTCGACGAGCGTAGCAGCGGAGGTCTTGGCCACCCGAGGGTCCTCGTGGATGTCGAGGCCGACGCCGTGGCCGGTGCCGTGGAGGAAGGCGTCCTCCCAGCCTGCCTCGGCGATCACCTCGCGGCAGGCCGCGTCGACCGCTCGCGCCTCGACGCCAGCGTCGACCGCGGCGACGCCGGCCGCCTGCGAAGCTCGCACGACGTCCCACATGCGCTGCTGGGTGGGGCTGATGTCGCCGACGGCCACGGTGCGCGTCATGTCCGAGTGGTAGCCGTCGACCAGGGCGCCGAAGTCGAGGACCACCAGGTCGCCCTCGACGATCGTGCGATCGCTCGGCCGGTGGTGCGGGAGCGCGCCGTTCGGACCGCTCGCCACGATCGTCTCGAAGCTGACGTCGTCGGCTCCCAGGCGGCGCATGGCCGCGTCGAGCTCGAGGCCGAACTCGACCTCGGTGGGGCGCTCGGCGAGTCGGTGGCGGACCTCGGCGAGCGCCGCGTCGGCGATGGCCGCCGCCCGCTCGAGGCGGGCGATCTCGCCGTCGTCCTTCACCAGCCGGAGCTCGGCCACCAGGCCCGTGGTGGGGACCAGCTCCAGGCCGGGGAACCACGACTCGGCGTAGGTGCGCTGCGCCGCCCACGTCACCGCCTCGGCCTCCAGGCCCAGGGCGCCGGGTCGGGCCGCACCCACCGCTCCCGCCACCAGCTCGCGCTGGCCGGCCGACGCCACCTCGATCGTGGCGCCCACCCCCGCGGCGCCCAGCTGGGCCTCGGCCTGCTGGCCGTAGCGGCCGTCGGTCACGAAGGTCAGCCCGGCGTCGGTGACCACGAGCAGCGCCGCCGAGCCGGTGAAGCCGGTCAGGTAGCGGATGCTGGTGAGGCTGGTCACCAGCAGCGCGGGCACCTCGGCCCGCGCCATCGCGGCGCGCAGGCGATCGGCCCGACCGGCGACGTCCATCGGCACCAGGCCCTCCGTCGCGCTGCTCATCGCTCGGCCCCCAACCGGTCGGCCACCGCCTCGATCGCCAGCCGGTACCCGTCGCCGCCCTGGCCGGCGACGGTGGCCGCGGCCACCGGCTCGACCACCGACAGGTGCCGCCACGGCTCGCGGGCCTTGGGATCGGACAGGTGGAGCTCGACGACGGGTCCGGCGAACGCGTCGAGCGCGTCGTGGAGCGACCAGGCGTAGTGGGTGAGGGCGCCGGGGTTGATCACGATCGCCGCGCAGCGCCCTCGGGCGGCGTGGATGGCGTCGATCAGTACGCCCTCGTGGTTCGACTGCAGGTGCTCGAGGGCGAGCCCTGCGGCATCCGCCGCCGCCGTGGCCGTCGCCACGTGGTCGGCCAGGGTGGCGGTGCCGTACACCGCGGGGTCGCGCTCGCCCAGCAGGTTCAGGTTCGGCCCCGACAGGAGCAGGACGATCGGCCGGTCGGACATCGCTCCATCCTCGCCCATCCGGCGAGCGTCCGGGTCCACCTTCGCCGGTCGCTGCTCGAGCCTGCCGGCGCGCGGGGCCGCGGCCGTCACGCCTCGAAGCTCAGCGGAGCGGCTCGAGCGCGGCGAGGAGCAGCGCCCGGTCGTCGACGCGCACCGGCTCGACCCCGTCGGGACCGTCGAGCACGAAGGTCAGGCCGGCCACGGCCTTCTTGTCGCGGGCGAACAGCGAGACGAGCGCCTCGGGATCGGAGCCCGGGGGCAGCGCCATCGGGAGGTCGTAGCCGCCCACGACCTTGCGGTGCTCGGCGACGCGGGCCGCGTCGATGCGCCCGAGGCGGAGGGCCAGCTCGGCGGCGTAGATCAACCCGATGGCCACCGCCTCGCCGTGGCGGAGGTCGTAACCGCCGGCGGTCTCGAGGGCGTGGCCGAGGGTGTGGCCGTAGTTGAGGATGGCCCGGCGCCCCGACTCGCGCTCGTCGCTGCCGACCACCTCGGCCTTGCAGCGCACGCAGGCCGCGACCGCCTCCTCGAGGGGCAGGTCGGCCAGATCGTCGACGCCGAGGAAGGCGTACTTGGCCATCTCCCCCAAGCCGTTGCGGTACTCCCGGGGCGGCAGGGTGCCGAGGACCTCGGTGTCGCAGAGCACCGCGTCGGGCTGCCAGAAGGCACCCACCAGGTTCTTGCCCTCGGGGAGGTTGACCCCGGTCTTGCCGCCGATGGCGGCGTCGATCTGGGCCAGCAGGGTGGTGGCCACGTGCACCACGGGGATCCCCCGGTGGTACACGGCGGCGGCGAAGCCGGCGGTGTCGGTGACCACGCCACCGCCCACCGCCACCACGCAGTCGCCCCGGTTCAGGCCCCACTGGGCCCAGTCGCGGCAGAGGTCCTCGATGGTGCCGAGGTCCTTGCCGTGCTCGCCCTCGGGCATGGGGAAGACCCGGTGCTCCACGCCGGGGTCGACGGTGACCGGGATCGATGCCTGCGTGACGACCGCGACGCGCTGCACCCCGATCGGGAGGACCTCGAGGAGCCGATGGCGGGCCCCGGCGCCGACCAGGACCGGGTAGGACCGATCGGCCAGCGGGACGGTGAGCTCGATCACGACGGAGCCACCTGCCGGTGCACGGCGTCGGGGGCCACATCGCCGGTGGCCACCAGCGCCTCGACGACGGCCTCGGCGAGGCGCCACTTCGGACGCTCGCCGGCCTCGTGGGCGGGCCGCACCTCGATCACCACGTCGGCGACCTCGCGGTACCAGGGGTCGCGCGCCTCGTACATCTCGGCCAGGATCGCCTTGGGGTCGACGTCGCCGTGCAGCAGCGGCCGGTGGGGCTTGGGCTTGGCGCGCGAGCCGAGGAACGCCGGGTCGCCGTGGAGGTAGGCCACCACCGCGTCGTCGCGCCGCAGGCGCCGCCGGTTGCGTCCGGTGACGACGACGCCCCCACCGGCACCGACCACGAGGGGCTCGGGCGACCCCAGGAGGTCGTCGAGCAGCTCGGCCTCGGCCTCACGGAACCCGACCTCGCCGTCGGCCTCGAACCACGCTGCGACCGAGCGCCCGGTGCGTGCCTCGAGCTCGTCGTCGGCGTCGACGAAGCGCCGACCCAGCAAGGCCGCCACCTTCTTGCCGACGGTGGTCTTCCCCGAGCCCATCAGCCCCACCAGCACCACGTGGGCCGGGCTCGTCCGCTCAGGCACCGACGGGGCCCTCGGCGACGGCCCGAGCCGACGCGTCGGCGTTGCGGACCAGCTCGGCGACCGAATCGCCCCCGAACTTCCGGGCGGCTTCGTCGGCGAGCACCAGGGCCACCATGTGCTCGACCACCACGCCGAGGGCCGGGACGGCGGTCACGTCGGTGCGCTCCT
>JAGQSL010000249.1:0-3329 GCA_020439525.1 Acidimicrobiales bacterium
TCTCGGGGTTCACCGCGACGGGGAAGCCGACCACCTCGAGCATCGGCAGGTCGTTCGACGAGTCGGCGTAGGCGACGGCCTCGGCGAGGTCGAGGTCGTGGCGGGAGGCGTAGTCGAACAGCGCCGAGGCCCGGCTCTCGCCGGTCGGCGGCACGTCGACCATCTGGCCGAGGTACCGGCCCTGCTCGTCGACGGCGAGCGAGGCCGAGACGATGTCGTCGAACAGCGGTCGCAGCGGTTCGACCACGAAGTCGAGCGCCCCCGTGATGAGGACGGTGCGGTGCCCGAGCGCCCGGTGCTCGCGCACCCGGCGGATCGCCGCCGGGAACGACTTGGTGAGGATGAGCTGCGACAGCATCTCGCCCGAGTCCTCGCGGAGCTGCTCCACCGGCGCGCCCTCGTAGCGACGGTAGAACGAGCGCAGGAAGTCGCTGCGGTCGGCGCGATCCATGCGGAGCAGGCCCGGCGCCTCCCGGAGGAGCTTGGCCGTGAGGCGGGCCTTGTCGTCACGGTCGAGACGGCGGCTGGCGAGCCACGCGTAGCTGGTGACCACGTTCGAGGCGATGAGCGTGTTCTCGAGGTCGAACGCGGCGAGCTGCCGGTCGGGGGAGAGCACCTGGCGGCGGAGGCGGGTGCTGCGGCTCTCGCCCCGACCCTTCTTGCCGTCGGTGCGGACGCGAGCATGCTCGACGACCGATGGCAGGTGGATCTGGTGGACGTAGTGGTCCCAGTCCACGATGCGCGGGTCCATGCAGAACTCGGTGGCGTCGGTGCCGGCCAGGGTGCCCTGGAGCGCAAGGAGGTGGTCGACGCCGTAGATGGCCTCGCAGGCGGTGTAGGCGCCGTAGAGCTCGACGTAGGTGAGCGCGCGGCTGACCGTGTCGCGCTGCTCCTCGACCTTGGCCGACCAGGCCGCCTGCTTGCCTCGCAGCGGCAGCGAACCGATGACCTTCTCGGTCTTCTCGAGCACGCCCTTGGCCCGTTCGAGCTGGCCCTGCACCCGGTTGCGACTGGTGTAGCCCCAGTCGGGCACGGCGATGGGCTGGCCCGAGGCGTCGTAGAGCGGGTGCTCGGCGAACCACGACTGCACGAGGTCGACGAGGCGCTCGTACTTCAGGGGGTTGGCGCTGCCCGACGCGACCTGGGTGATGTCGGGCGAGCCGTCCTCGTTGGCCGGCCCCCGGGCGGCCACGCCGATGATGGCCCCCACCACGAGGTCGACCGGGATGACGTCGACCGTGCCCTCGGGGACGCCGGGGAACTCCTTCAGCAGGCCGCGGGCGTAGCTGATGATGACGGGCTCGGCCATGCGGAAGCCCCGGATCCAACCCGGCACCGGCTCGGACCAGGCCGACTCGATGATGGCGGGGCGCACGACGCTGACGGGGACGTTCCCCCGGTTCTGGCCCAGCGCCTGCTCGCCGAGCGCCTTGGTCATGGCGTAGGCGTCGGGCCAGCCGAGGCTGGTGGCCCGGGCCCGTCCGGCCTCCACCAGCTGGGCCTTCACCCAGTCCTTGCGGAGCTGCTCGCACTTGGTGGCGAGCAGCGGGGTGCCGGCGCCACCGAGCTCCTCGCGTGCGGCGGCCATGAAGGCGGCGAGCTGCTCGGGCGCGCGGCTGGCCGCCTCGGCGTCGGCCCGCACCCGGCGTGCGCCCTCGACCTCGCGCTTCCAGTCGATCTCCTCGATCCAGAACGGCGACTCGTCGACGCGGATCTCGGGCGCCGCTCCGCGACGGTTGCCTGCGACGTAGCAGGTGGAGACGGCGACGAGGTGCGGCGCCACGCCCAGGTCCTGCAGGGTGCGGGCGATGCGGGTGGGCCCCATCAGGTTGACCTCGACGGCGAGATCGATGGGGGAGTCGAAGCTGACCGTGGCCGCCGAGTGGATGACGATGTCGCAGGTGGCGAGGAGTGCTCGTCCGTCGTCGGTGAGGCCGAGGCCGTCGGTGCCGACATCGCCCTCGATCACCTGCACCCGCCGGGCGACGACCTCGTCGAACGCCGCCTTGCCGCCGAGCTCGTCGCGCAGGCGGTCGAAGCAGTTGTTCTTGAAGATCTCCCTCGCGGCGCGCTGGTCCACGTTGCGCATGCGCCCGGCGCGGATCAGCAGCACCAGCTCGCAGTCGGGCACCGATCGCAGCAGCCGCTCGACGAGGGCGGTGCCGAGGAAGCCGGTGGAGCCGGTGATGGCGATGCGCTTCCCGGCGAGGTCGTCGGCGATCACCCCGGTTGTCTACCACTTGGTAGAGAGATGTGCGAGCATGGCGAGGTGAGCGCCGCCGCCGAGGGTTCGTCGACCCGCGAGCGCATCCTCGCGGCCGCCCTCGCCGCCTTCGCCGAGCGCGGGGTGGAGGCCACCTCGCTCGACGCCGTGGCCACCGCGGTGGGGGTCCGCAAGCAGACCCTCCTGTACTGGTTCCCGTCGAAGGAGCAGCTGCTCCTCGGCGTGGTGGACCATGCCGTCGCCGAGCTGGGGGCTCGCCTCACCGACGCCGTCCTGGCCGCCGGTCCGGAGCTGGACCACCGGATCGTCGCCGTCGTCGACGCCACCTTCCGCCTCGGCACCACCCACCCCGAGCTGCTCGCGGTGGTGCGCGAGGTCGCCCGGCTGGGGCCGCCGGCGTCGACGCGCCTGGCCACCTCGGTCGAGCCCGTCGTCTCGCTCGCGGCCGCCGCGCTGGCCCGGCGCTCGGGCGACGCGGTCGACGAGGCTCGGGGCCGCTCGGTGCTGCTCGGCGCCGGGGCGCAGGTGGTGGGCATCGCCACCGAGGCCGAGGTCCGCGCCGACCTCGGCCTGCCCGCTGACCTCCGCTGGCTCCGCACCCGACGCCGCGCCCTGCTCGCGTCGCTCCGCGCCTCGCTCGCCTGATCCCGTCGCCCGGCTCGCCGAGCCCGCCGGGGTTCTGTGCGCGGATCGTGCGTTGGTGGCGCGCGTTCGGGGTGGAGAACGTGAGCGAGGCGGGGCTCGCCGGGGTTCGGTGCGCCGACGCCGCTAGCGGAGGCGGCGGTGGGGCTGGCGGTGGCGGTGGCGGGCGATGGCCAGGCGCACCAGCTCGTCGATCAGCTCGGGGTAGGGGAGCCCGGTGGCTGCCCAGAGCGACGGGAACATCGAGTACGGGGTGAACCCGGGCAGCGTGTTGATCTCGTTGAACACCAAGCCCCGGTCGTCGGCGTCGTAGAAGAAGTCGACGCGCGCCAGCCCATCGCAGCGCAGGGCCCGGTAGGCCCGCAGGGCGAGGGCGCGCATCTCCTCGGCCACCGCCTCGGGCACCGCCGCGGGGATCACCATCGTCGAGCTCCCGTCGACGTACTTGTCCTCGTAGTCGTAG
>JAGQSL010000249.1:3374-17913 GCA_020439525.1 Acidimicrobiales bacterium
CCGAGGATCCCCACCTCGAGCTCGCGCCCCGAGATGGCCTCCTCGATGACGACGAACTCATCGAACTGGGTCGCCTCGGCGAGCGCGGCGCGCAGCTGGGCTGGGTCCTCTGCCTTGTTGACGCCCACCGAGGAGCCCATGTTCGCCGGCTTCACGAAGACCGGCCACCCGAGCTCGGCGCCCACCCGGGCCACGAGCGCGTCGTCGAGCTCGGTGTCGCGGGCGGCGATCCACCGGGCGACCGGGAGCCCCGCCGCCTGAGCGACCACCTTGGCGGTCGCCTTGTCCATGTTGAGGGCCGAGCCGAGCACGCCGCAGCCCACGTAGGCGACGTCGGCCAGCTCGAGGAGCCCCTGCACGGTGCCGTCCTCGCCTCGGGGGCCGTGGAGGATCGGCAGCACGACCACCTGCTGGCCGGCGCGCACGGGGGCCACGGCCCCCTGGGGCTCGAGCGCGGTGCCCGACGTGTCGAGCGCATCGGGCAGGTCGCCCGAGGCCAGGGCGGCCACGGTGGCGTCGGAGCGCAGCCAGCGCCCGTCGGGGGTGATGGCGACGGGCTCCACCTCGTAGCGGGCCGGGTCGATGGCCCGCAGCACGTGGGCGGCGGAGACCCGCGAGACGTCGTGCTCGGCCGACTGGCCCCCGTACAGCAAGACGATGCGGACCGGGAGCTCGGCGTCGGACATGGGCGCCGAGCCTACGACGGCCGTCGTCGGGCCCGGGACCTGCGGAGGGCTACGTTGCGGCCATGCGCTTCACGACCGACGAGGTGGCGGCGGCGACCGGCGGTGAGGTGTTCGGCCGGCCCACGGCCATCGACGGGGCCACGATCGACTCCCGGCGCGTGCTGCCCGGCGAGCTGTTCGTGCCGATCGTCGCCGAGCGCGACGGGCACGACTTCATCGGCGCCGCCCTCGCCGCCGGCGCGGGCGCCTACCTGACGGCCGGTCCGATCGAGGCGGGTACCGCGGTCCGGGTGGCCGACACGCGCCAGGCGCTCTCCGACCTCGGCGCGGCCGCCCGTGACCGCCTGGGCGACCGGGTGGTGGGCATCACCGGCAGCGTCGGCAAGACCAGCTTGAAGGACCTGCTCGCGTCGACGGCGGCGACGACCTTCGCCACGACGGCGAGCGTCGGCAGCTTCAACAACGAGCTGGGGGTGCCGCTCACGCTCCTGAACGCGCCCGACGGCACCGAGTGCACGGTGCTCGAGATGGGCGCGCGGGGCATCGGCCACATCGCCGAGCTGTGCGCGGTCGGGCGGCCGACCATCGGCGTCGTCACCGTGGTCGCCGCCGTGCACACCGAGGTGTTCGGGTCGATCGACGAGGTGGCTCGCGGCAAGTCCGAGCTCGTCGCCCACCTCCCGGCCCACGGCACGGCCGTCCTCCACGCCGACGACCCGCGGGTGGCGGCGATGGCGGAGGTGGCGCCCTGCCCCGTGCTCACCTTCGGCCAGGACGCCGGCGACGTGCGGGCGCTCGACGTGGTGCTCGACGAGCACCTGCACCCCCGCTTCGCCCTCCACACCCCGTGGGGCGCCACCGACGTGCGCCTCGCCGTCGCCGGGCGCCACCAGGTGGTGAACGCGCTCGGGGCCGCGGCGGCCGCGCTCGCCCTGGGCGTTCCCCTCGACGCCCTCGCCGAGGGCCTGGGCGGTGCTCGCCTGTCGGCCATGCGCATGGACCTGGTCACCACCGCGGCGGGCTATCGGGTCCTCGACGACAGCTACAACGCGAACCCGACGTCGATGGCTGCCGCCCTCCGGGCGCTCGACGAGCTGCCCGCCCAGCGTCGCTTCGCCGTGCTGGGAACGATGGCCGAGCTCGGCGCCGACGAGGCGCCGCTCCACCGTGACGTCGCCACGCTCGCCGCTGAGCTGGGCATCCACGTGATCGCGGTCGACCAGCCCTGGTACGGCGTCGACGAGGCCGATGCGGCACCCGACGCCACCGGCGCGGTCGCCCGGCTCACCGAGCTCGGCCTCGGCGACGGCGACGTGGTGCTGGTGAAGGCGAGCCGGTCGGCGGGCCTCGAGCGGGTGGTCGAGCTGCTCACCCCGCCGAGCTGAGCGCCTCGGTCCCTCGATCGATCCCGAAGCGTCCTGCGGGGCGGTGCGGGAGCAGGTCGCCCCACCAGGCGAGGACGAGGGCGACGACGGCCGAGACCACGAAGACCGCGGTGACGCCGACGTGGTCGATCAGTGCGCCGCCCGCCAGTCCGCCGAAGGGCACGGTGCCGCCGAAGCCCATGATCCACAGGGCCATGACCTTCCCGCGCACCCGGTCGTCGAGGTCCTCTTGGAGCACCGTCGACAGCGAGGTGATGACCGCGAAGTAGACGGCGCCCAGGAGCGCGATGGCCACGTAGGCCGCGGCCGGCTGGCGCACCGCACCGAAGACCGAGATCATCGCCGCGAACCCCACGAGACCGACGCGGGTGAGCGTGGCCTTCGACCGCGAGGCGAACACCGTCCCGATCGACAGGGCGCCGACGACGGCGCCGAAGCCGAAGCAGCCGTAGAGGAAGCCGTACTGCGAGCTCTTCGAGGCGATGCCGAGGTTCACGTCGGCGATGGTCGGGAGCTGGGTGATGAACGGGAGGCAGAAGAACGAGAAGGTGAAGATGATGGCGATGCACTGGCCGATCACCCGGTCGGTGCGGGCCACCTCGATGCCCTCGAAGATGCGGTGCAGGCCCTGGTCGCCGGTGGCCACCGGTGGCGGCAGCGTGACGCGCAGCAGGGCGAGGATCACGAAGCCGAAGCTCAGGGCGTTGAGGAGGAAGACCCACGACGGACCCTGGTGCGCGTAGATCGAGGCCCCGATGAACGGGCCGATCACCCGCGACGCGTTCATCTGGACGCTGTTGAGCGAGATCGCGCCCGACAGGTCGCGGCGCGGGACGAGGATCGGCACGACGGCGCTGAAGATGGGGGCGTACAGGGCGTTGCCGATGCCGATGGCGAGCACCACGAGCAGGAGCAGCGCCTTGTTGGGCTGGGCGGGGGCGCACACGGCGGCCAGGACCACGGAGAAGACGGCCTGTTGGATGCACAGCGCCATGAGCGACCGCTTGCGGTCGTACGCGTCGGCGATCATCCCGCCGACCACCGAGAACGCGAGCAGCGGGCCGAGCTGGGCGGCGATGACCAGGCCGACGAAGAGCCCCGAGCGGGTCAGGTTGTAGGCGAGCGCGCCGAGCACGACGTTCTGCATCCACGTGCCGATGTTCGACGCGAACGCCCCGAGGTAGACGGTGCGGAAGGTGGGGTGGGAGAAGGCGGCGCGCGCCGTGCCGGGCTCGAAGGTGCGGTCGCCCTCGAGCAGGGCGTCCTCCACGTCCTCCGCGCTGATCGCCTCGGCCCGCGCGGGATCGGCGGGATCGTCGGTGGCGGTCATCGTGGGGCGAGCGTACGGGGGCGCGGCGCCGACGCCACAACCGGGCCCTGGACGCGATCGAGGCCGGCCCGGAGGCCGGCCTCGATCGTCGATGCGGAAGGGCGGAACCCTAGAAGCGCCCGGCGTAGGCGGCGCTGAGGCGGATCGTCTTGGCCGCGCCCTCGAGGGTGCCGCCGCCCGTGATCGGGTCGAGCAGGTCGAAGAACTCGACCCGCGACGGGAAGCGCTGCATCATCAGGCGGTGCAGGCGGAAGACCTGCACGGCGTTGGTCCGCTTGCGCTGGTTCTCCGACGACTCCGAGAAGTTGATCATCACGTCGCCGCGGTTCTTCGTCCTGTTGTCGAGGCGGGTGAGCCAGAACGCCTTGCCGGTGGGGTCCGGGGCCCGGTCGAGCACGTTCTGGTACACGAGGTCGATGAAGGCGCTGTTGGACAGGGTGCCGTAGGTCCGCTTGAACTCGCTGGAGTCGGCGAACTTGCGGGCGGCGTTGATCAGGCCCCGGCCGGCGTCGAGCTGGCGCTGCCAGTAGGCGAAGCCGGAGGGGTCCGGCGGCCGCTTGAAGAAGGCCAGGTACAGGCGCACGAGGCGGGCCTCGTCGAGGGTCTGGTCGGTGGGCAGGAGCTCGACGGTGAGCGAGTCCGCGGTGAGCTCGCAGGAGCTGATCCCCGACACCCACTGCGACAGCTGGGTCGAGGTGGGCGCGGTGCCGTTGGCGTCGAGGAACTGCTGGTTGACGAACGCCGTCGGGTTGGCGAACGGGACCACGTCGGGGGTGCAGGGCTGCGTGGTGCTGGTGGTGGTCGACGTGGTCGTCGAGGTGGTGGTGGGAGCGGGGGTGGAGATGGTGAAGGTGATGACCACCTGCGCCGTGCCGCCACCGAGGGCGAACGTCGAGTTCGTGGCCGAGCCGGCCACCCACGACGAGCCGCCGCCGCCACCGCCGGCGCCCTTGCAGCCCGTGGCCGCGTTCTGGCCCTGGGCGCCGCCGGCGTAGCCACCGCCACCGCCGCCGCCGACCACGCTGAGCCCGGCGCCGTCGAACGTGCCGGTCGACGGGGCGGTGCCGCCCGTGCCGTTGGCCTGGTTGACGTTGACGCCGCCGTTGCCGCCCTTGATGCCGTTGTCGGTGCTGCCGCTGTTGCCGCCGTTGCCACCGTTGGCGCCGGCCGGGCCGAAGCCGCCGTCACCGGTGCCGGTGGCGCCGGTGCCGCCGTTGCCGCCCGCACCCGAGGGGGTGCCGGCGCAGTTGCTCACGCCACCACCGCCACCGCCGCCCGCGACCACGAGGGGCGTGCCGTTGCCGCCGTCGATGCAGTCCGGGCCGAGGCACGCGCCGGAGGCCGCGCCGCCGGCGCCGCCGCCCGCGCCGGGCGTGAGCAGGATGACCGAGCCGCGGCCGCTGGTGCCGCCGGGCGCCCAGCCGTTGGCCACCGAGCTGGTGGCGGCGTCGCTCTGGCCGTTGGCCCCGTTGCAGCCGACGACGGCGGCGAAGACCTGGCCGGGCGAGGCGGCGAAGGTGCCGAACGCCTGGCCGCCCTTGCCGCCGGCCGCCTTGCCGCTCGAGCTCTGCGAGCCGCTCTGTCCGCCGTTGCCGCCGACCGCGGTGATCGACGCCGAGACGGTGTTGGCCGGGGCGGTGGTGGTGTCCTCGACGCCGCAGCCGGTGCCGGGCGACCACGTCTGGGTGGAGATCGTCGGCGGGGCGGTGGTGGTGGTGCCCCCGCCCTGGGTGGTGCTCGTGGAGGCGGGCGTCGTCGTCGTGGTCGTGGCCGCCTGGATCGTGGTGCTCGTCAGGTTGACCTGGGGGTTGGCGTCGCACGACACGGCGATCGAGCCGGCCGCGGTGAGGGTGTAGGCCCCCGTCGCTCGGAACCGCATGCGGAGCACCGAGCCGGCGACGCCGGTGGCCTTGAGCTGGAACGAGAGCGTCGGGGCGGTGAACGAGGCGCCGTTGGCGATCGGCCCGGAGACCGACACGGCGATGTTCGAGCCGCTGACCGACACGTTCTTGGTGCCGAGGTTGGCGCTGCCGCCGCTGAGCGTGGCGGAGCCGGCGACGTAGGAGGCGCCGGTCGGGATCACGAACGTGGTGGTGATGTTCTTGATCTCGGCGCCGCTCGCCGTGCCCGAGCCGGTCGGCGCCAGGGTGACGGTGAACGTGCCGTTCTGGTCGACCGTGGCTGGCGCGGTGGCGTCGAGCTCGTTGATCTGCGTGCCGCCGAGGCCGCAGTTGAGCGACTGGCTCACCACGGTGGCCCCGGCGCTGCCGCCGGTCGCGTTCACGATGGCCAGGCCGGCGACGCCGGCGATCAGGGCCATCAGGACGTGTCGGATCCGTCGCTGTCGCATGTAGTGGCTTCCCCCCAAGGAAGAGCATCGGCCGGCCGTGCAGGCTGCGCGGCCGTGCGAATCCCCACTCTGACACACCGTCAGGTCCAGATTCGAGTCAGTGCTCGGATTCCCCGTGGCGGGTACCGTCGGCGGCATCGACGCGCCCCCGACCTCCTCGCTCCCGCCCCGACCTGCGCCGATGCTCGCGACCGCGCCGGCGACGGCCGGATGGATCGATGCGGCGGTCGAGCGCGGCGGGGCCACGCTCGTGTCGCCCGATCGGGCCACCGCGGTGGTGTGGACCCACGCCGACGATCCCGAAGGCCTGCGGGTGCTGCTCGAGGACCACCCCGGGATCGAGTGGGTGCAGCTGCCGTGGGCGGGCATCGAGCCCTACGTGCCGATCCTCGATCGCGAGCGCGTCTGGACGTGCGCCAAGGGGGTGTACGCCGACCCCGTGGCTGAGCACGCCCTCGCCCTGCTCCTCGCCGGGCTCCGCCACGTCCCCGCCTACGCCCGAGCCCGGACGTGGACCGAGGGCGTGGGCCGCAACCTGTTGGGCGCCGAGGTCGTGATCTACGGCGGGGGCGGCATCGCCGAGGTGCTCGTCGGCCTGCTCGCCCCGTTCCGGTGCCGCATCACCGTCGTGCGGCGCCACCCCGTCGAGATGCCCGGCGTCGCTCGGGTGGTCGCCGCCGAGGACCACCACGACGCGCTCCCCGCGGCCGACGCGGTGGTCCTGGCGCTGCCGCTGGTCTCGGAGACCGAGGGCATCATCGGTGCCGCCGAGCTGGATCTGCTGCCGAACCATGCCTGGATCGTGAACGTGGCGCGCGGGCGCCACGTCCGCACCGATGACCTGGTCGCCGCGCTCCGCGCCGGGACCATCGGTGGTGCGGCCCTCGACGTCACCGATCCCGAGCCCCTGCCCGATGACCACCCGCTCTGGGGCCTCCCCAACGTGCTCATCACCCCGCACACGGGCAACACCAAGGCGATGGCCCGCCCGCTGCTCGGCGCCCGGATCGAGGAGAACGTGCGGCGCTACGCCGCGGGCGAACCGCTCATCGGGCTGGTGGACGTCGACCTCGGCTACTAGAGGTCCCTAGCCTGACGGCCCGACGCCCGAGCAGGGGAGCGACCCACGGCCACCCACTACGAACGCCTCGGCGTCACGCCCGCTGCCTCCACCGCGGAGATCCGGGTGGCGTACCGCGACCTGGCCCGCCGCCTGCACCCCGATCGGGTCCAGGGTGCGAGCGCCGCCGAGCGGTCGCTGGCCGAGCGCCGGATGCGCGAGATCAACGAGTCGTGGGAGGTGCTGCGCGACCCCGCCCGTCGCCGGGCCTACGACGGGGAGCGGCTCGGTGGCGCGCGGCGTGCCTCATCGGCGCCCGCGGCCCGACCTCGCGTCGAGCGGCCGCTCCCCGAGGACGACGACGACCTGGTCGAGGTGCTGCCCCCGATGGGGCGCGTCGGTGCCGGGCTGCTCCGGCACCTGCCGTGGGTCGTCGCGCTCGTCGTGCTCGGGGCGATCTTCTTCGGCAGCGCCTACGCCCGCACCGACGACGGGGAGGGCCCGGCGCCGACGATCGCCACCGCCCACATCGGCGAGTGCCTCGACCTGGAGGCTGGGCCGAGCACCTCGATCGTCCCGTGCGACGGTCCTCACGAGCTCGAGATCGTCACCCGGACGGCGCGCCCCGAGGACTGCCCGGCGGGCACCGAAGCGCGCCGGCTGGCCGGCGACGGCCGCTTCGACTGCGTGCAGGAAGGGTGAGGGCGCCGTAGCGTCGCCGGCCATGGACTTCCGTCGCATCGAGCTCGAAGACCTGGCCGACCAGGTGCGCCAGCGCACCGTCTCCTCCCGGGAGCTGACCGAGCTGGCGCTCGCCCGCATCGACGCCACCAACCCGGCGGTGAACGCGTTCGTCGCCGTCGACGCCGAGCGGGCGCTGGCGGAAGCCGACGACATCGACCGGCGGGTCGCGGCGGGCGAGGACCTCGGGCCGCTCGCGGGCATCCCGATCGGCGTGAAGGACACCGAGGACGCGGTCGGCTTCCGCACCACGCAGGGTTCGGCCCTGTTCGCCGATCGGTCGCCTGCGAGCGCGGACTCCATCCTCGTCGACCGGCTGCGCGAGGCCGGCTGCGTCATCGTGGGGAAGACCAACACGCCGGAGCTCGCGTGGAAGGCCGACACGGACAACCGGATCTTCGGCCGCACCGGCAACCCCTGGTCGCTGGATCGCTCGGCGGGCGGCTCCTCGGGCGGCTCGTCGGCGGCGGTGGCGGCCGGGATGGTCCCCCTCGCCACGGGATCCGACGGTGGCGGGTCGCTGCGCATCCCGGCGTCGCTGTGCGGGCTCACGACCATGAAGGCGTCGCTCGGCCGAGTCCCCGCCGGCGGCCCGACGCCGCCCGGCTGGGCCGACCTGTCGAGCAAGGGGGTGCTCTGCCAGAGCGCCCGGTCCACTGCGTACGCGCTCGACGCGGTGATCGGCCCCGACCCCACCGACCTGCGGGCGCTGCCGATGCCCGACGAGTCGTGGCGCGACGCCGTCGAGGACGTCCACGCGCCGCTGCGGGTGCTGTGGTCGCCGACGCTCGGCTACGCCGTGCTCGACGACGAGGTGCGCGCCGCGTGCGAGGCCGCCGTCCGACGACTCGAGGACCAGGGCACCGAGGTCATCGTCGTCGACGACGTGTTCGACGAGGATCCGGCGGTTCCGTGGCTGCAGCTGTCGCTGCTCGCCAACCTGCGCGTCGTGCAGCAGGCTGACCCCGACGGCGCCCGCTGGAGCGAGCTCGACGAGCCCCTCGCCTCGATGCTCGCCTGGGTGCGCGACACCGCCTCGGTGACCACGGCGCTCGAGTCGTCCGACGTGGCCCACCGCCTCAACCTGCGGCTCGTCGAGCTGTTCCACCGGGCGCCGCTGCTCCTCACGCCCACCGTGGCCGGCCAGACGCCGGTCGGCAGCGACTACGGCACGGTCAACGGCGTCCAGGACATCGCGTGGGTGCGCTACACGTACGGGTTCAACCTCACCCGATCGCCGGCCGGGTCGGTGCCCGTCGGCTTCACGTCCGACGGCATGCCCATCGGCCTGCAGGTGGTGGGTCCTCAGCACGCCGACGTGGCGGTGCTGCGCCTCCTCGCCCTCATCGAGCAGGTGGTGGAGGTCGACCGGCCTTGTCGCTACGAGCCCTGATCCGTTCGAGGTGGAGGCCCCGCGGAGGGCCGCGCTAGGGTGCCTCCTCCGCACGGGCGTATGGCTCAGTTGGTTAGAGCGCTGCCTTCACACGGCAGAGGTCACAGGTTCGAATCCTGTTACGCCCACCAGACAACCCCAGGGTCCGAGGCGCTCGCCTGGTGCGGCTGGCGATCCTCGGGGGCCGGTGTCCCCGGTTCGACTCCATCCTGTGCGGCCACCGAACGTCCGAGGAAGGATCTCGGCTCCCGTCGCACGAAGCTCGAGCGGGATCTAGCCCACGCCAGTGCGACCGCGCCGGTCCTCGAACGACTCCATCGCGAGCCGGATGGCGATCACGATGAGCACCGCTCCCAGGCCCAGGAAGGCCCACTGCCACCAAGAGTCGCGCGTCTGGCTGAACCAGATGGCACAGGCCGCGATGAGCGGGACCAAGGCGAGCGGATGTCGGGCACCCAGCGCCACTCGCAGCCCAGCAGATGTCGCCATCATCACGATCATCGCAACCGTTGGGGCCATGCGCAGACCATACGTATAGCGTCGACCGTCGTCAACGGAGCGCCCTGCGCATTCGGCGGGGAGGGGTCCCAGCGGGGTGCATGGGGGCTCAGGCCGGGGCTACCTCGACCGGGATGCCGTTCACCGCGGCGTTGTTCGAGATCGGGTCGTAGAGGTCGGCGGGAGCCAGCAGGTTGCTGTTGACGCCTGCGTGTTCGTTCGCGACCGAGAGCTGCGTGCCGGGGAGCCCGTGGCCCCAGCCGTGGGGCAGCGAGACCACGCCGGGCATCATCTCGTCGCTGACCTCGACGGGCACGTCGACCGCACCGGCCTCGGAGCGCACCGTGGCGACGGCGCCGTCGGCCACGCCGCACCGGGCCGCGTCGTCGGGGTGGATGAGCAGCGTGCAGCGGTCCTTGCCCTTCACCAGCACCTTCACGTTGTGCATCCACGAGTTGTTCGAGCGCAGGTGCCGGCGCGACACGAGCACCAGGCCCTCGGCCGGACGGTCGAGGCGGGCTCGCAGCCGGCCGACGTCTGCGGTGATGTACGGCGGCGCCAGCTCGATCATCCCCGACGGCGTGCACACCACCTCCTCCGCCCGAGGGACCATCGGGCCGAGGTCGATGCCGTGAGGCGCCGCTTGGAAGTCGGCCAGGGCGAGGCCCTCGGGCACCTCGCCGTAGCGATCGCCGAACGGACCGGTGCGGATCGTCAGGTCGAGGAGGCGCTCGGCGCCGCGGCCCGCCGACGCGGCCAGGACCACGGCTGGGTCGACGCCCTTCATCTCGCACAGGGCGGTGATGAACGCATCGTCGAGGCCGTCCACGTCGAGGTCCTCGTGAGGCAGGCCCATGCACAGGGCGCCGAGGCGCAGCAGGATCTCGTACTCGTCGGGCCGGCCGTCGATGGGCGCGAACAGCGGGTCGGACCAGCGCCCGGCCGACCCGGTGGCGAACGCCCAGAGGAGATCGTCGAAGTGGGGCTGCTCGAGCGACGACAGGCCCGGGAGGATCACGTGGGCGTGGCGGGTGGTCTCGTTGCGCCAGTTGTCGACGCAGATCAGGGCGTCGAGCTGGGGGAGGGCGGCGTCGAGGCGCCCCGCGTTCGGCGTGGAGAGCACCGGGTTGCCGGCGACGGTGATCAGGAGCTTGATCTGCCCCTCGCCCGGGGTGTCGATCTCCTCGGCCAGGCACGACACCGGCACCTGGCCCAGCACCTCGGGGATGGCTCGCACCCGGCTGCGCCAGCGGCCGAACTCGTAGCCGTTCGGGAAGCTCGGGTCGGGGAGCGAGGCGGTCGTCCAGACGACCGGCGTGGCCCACATCATCCCGCCTGGCGAGTCGAAGCCCCCGGTGAGGACGTTCACCACGTCGACCAGCCAGGACGCCAGCGTCCCGAACTCCTGGTTGCACAGCCCGATGCGGCCGTAGAGGGCGCCGGGCGCCGCCGCGGCGAGATCGCGAGCGAGGCGCCGGATGGTGTCGGCCGGTACCTGGCAGGTGGCCGCCACCGCCTCGGGGGTGAACGGCTCGGCCAAGCGGCGCACCTCGTCGACGCCAGCCACCTTGCCGTCGACGGCGCCGAGGTCCACGAGGCCCTCGGCGAAGAGCACCTGCACCATGGCGAACAGGAGGAGGGCGTCGGTGCCCGGGACGATGGGGATCCACTCGTCCGCGTGGTCGGCGGTGCCGGTGCGCCGGGGATCGATGACCGTGACCCGACCGCCCTCGGCCCGGATGCGGTCGAGGTGCCCGACCACGTCGGCGCAGGCCATGAGGCTGCCCTGGGACGCCTGCGGGTTGCCGCCCATGATCACGACGTGGCGCGCCCGCTTGAGGTCGATCGTCGGGATCGACCACATGTTGCCGTACATCAGCGCGGCGGCCACGTTCTTCGGCCACTGGTCGACGGTGCCCGCCGAGTAGATCGTCGGGAAGCCCGCCATCCCGATGAAGGGCCCCACGCCCCGGCCGAGCGCGAAGTTGTGGGCCACCGGGTTGCCGATGTAGGTGGTCATCGCGGCGGGGCCGTGCTGGGCGCGCACCTGGGCGATGAGCTCCTCGCAGCGGCGGAACGCCTCGTCCCAGGTGACCTCGCGCCACTCGTCGCCCTCGCGCACCATCGGCACCCGGAGGCGATCGGGGTCGTGGTGCAGGTGACCGATCGTCGTGCCCTTCGGGCAGAGGTGGCCCTTCGACCAGACGTCGTCGCGGTCGGCACGGATCGTGCCCACCCGTCCGTCGGTGACCTGCAGCTCGAGGCCGCACATGGCCTCGCACAGCGGGCAGGTGCGGAGGTGGATCGAGTCGGCCACGGGTCCCCCTGGTGGCTCGGCAGCGCGTCGCCGCGGACCCTACGTCAGCGCAGGCCGGCCGGCCCGGGAGCCGGGCGGTGGGCGGGGAGGCCGGCCGTGCCACCATGGCCCGGTGCCCGCTGCGCCCCGCCCCGTGCCGATCCGCGACGACGTGATCCGCCTCGGCCAGCTCCTCCAGCTGGCCGGCATCGTCGACTCGGGCTCGGACGCCAAGCTCGTCCTGCTCGGCGGCGAGGTCCTGGTCAACGGTGCGGTCGAGACCCGGCGGGGCCGCCAGCTCCGGGCCGGCGACGAGGTCGAGGTGTTCGGCGAGCGCGTGGTGGTGGCGTCCGAGGCCTGATCAGGCGTCGGCGAGCCGGGCGATCACCGGCGCCATGGCATCGAGGGCGTCGAGGCTGAGGCCGATCGAGGCGATCCCGAACCGCTCCCGGCGAGCGACGAGGTCGTCGGCGATCTGCTCGACGGTGCCGCAGAGGGCGTGGGGGGAGGCGAGGGCCTCGGTCGGCGTGAGCCCGAGCGCGGGCGCGAGGGCCTCGGCCGTACCCTCCCGATCGTCGGTGACGATGGCCAGGTGGATGCGGGTGTGCAGCTCGATGCGCTCGAAGCGGGCGCCCGCCGCGTCGCGCACCCAGCCGATCTTGCGGTCGGTGGCCGCCGCGGTGGCGTCGGGGCCCGCCGACGCGTCGATCACCCCGTGGGGCAGCGCCGGGTTCAGCCCGACGATGTCCGCGTGGCGTCCGGCCAGCTCGAGCACCTTGCGCCCGCCGCCGCCCACGAGCAGCGGGAGCGGCTGCTGCACCGGCTTGGGCGAGCCGCTCAGACCCCGGATCGCGTAGTGCTCGCCCTCGAAGGTGCACGGGCCCTCCGACAGCAGTCCGCGCACCACGTGGATCGCCTCCTCCAGGCGGGCGATCCGGACCGACGGCGGGTCCATCTCGATGCCGGCGGCCTCGTAGTCGCTCGTCATCCAGCCGGCGCCGAGGCCGAGCTCGAAGCGGCCCTCGCTCAAGATGTCGAGCGTGGCCGCCTCCTTGGCCAGCACGGCGGGATGCCGGTAGTCGTTGCAGAAGACCAGGGCCCCGACGCGCAGCGTCGTCGTGGCGTCGGCGGCGGCCATGAGCGCCGCCACGGGCGAGAGCTGGTCGTCGAGGTGGTCCGAGACGGTGAGCCGGTGGCAGCCGAGGTCTTCGACCTTGCGGGCGAGGTCGCGCCAGCGCCGAGCCGTGATGTCGGGCGGCGACGAGCACTGGATGCCGAAGCGGAACGGGGGGAGCGATGCGGGCACGGGACCACCGGGAGGGGAGAGGGGCACCGGTTGGACCGGCGGCGGGCTCCGATGGTTGCAGGTCGCTAGCTCGCGCTCGCGCCCCGAGCGCCTTCGCCGTTCTCGTCCACGAGGGCGAGCAGGTCGCCGCGGGCGCGAGCCACCCTCGACCGGATCGTTCCCACCGGGCACCCGATCGCGTCGGCGGCGTCCTCGTAGGAGAAGCCGAGCAGCTGGGTCAGCACGAAGGCCTCGCGGCGCTCGGGCGAGAGGCCGGCGAGCGCCTCCGCCAGCTCGACCGGCACGTCGCCTGGGAGGTCGGCGGCGGCTCCCGGCGTGGTGGCCTCGGGGGGCTGGGCGAGCACCTTGTCGATGAGGCGGAGGCGGCGGGCGAGCGAGCGGCGTTCGTCGAGGCAGGTGTTGCGGGCGACGCCGAGCAGCCAGGTTCGCGGCGAGCTGTCGCCGCGGAAGTTGTGCAGGGAGCGCAGGGCGCGGACGTAGGCGGCCTGGGTGGCGTCATCGGCCTGGCCGGGGCCCACCAGGTGCGCGCAGTAGCGCCACACGTCGTCGATCGTGCGGGCCACGAAGGCGGCCTCGGCGTCGCGGTCGCCGTCGGCGGCCCGAACGATGAGCACCGAGAGGTCCTCGTCGCCGCGGACCGGTGGGTGCGTGCGGCGGCGGCTCAGGCGCCCGGGCGCCCTCACGCGTCGACCGTCACGGTGCCGGTCATCCCCTCGTGGATGGTGCAGAAGAACTCGTAGGTGCCCGGCTCGGAGAACGTGGCCGACTCGATCGCCCCGGGCTCGAGGTCGTCGGCCACCACCGCCGCGCCCAGCCGCCGGACGAGGTGGTGGGTGCTCGACCCGGTGTTGCGCCACTCGACGGTGGTGCCCGCCGCCACCTCGACGTCGGCCAGGTCGAACGACCGGCCGTCGGCATCGATCAGGACCTCGGGCTGCGCCAAGGGTGTGGTGGTGGCGGGTGGGCGATCCCGGCCGGGTGTGGCGGCGAACCCGACCGCCACGGCGACGATCGCAACGAGCGCCAGCGCCCCCCGCCGGGCCAGCTGTCGTGCGGCACTGCGACCGGGCGGCACCTGGGCCCGCTCCTCGAGGACGCGGGCCATCAGGTCGCCGTGGTCGACCGGTGGCGCCATCCGCCGACGCCGTCGCTCCTGCTCGAACTCGTGGAGCAGCGCCCGGCAGGAGGAGCACGAGGCCAGGTGGGCGTCGAGGCGCGCCCGCTCGGCGGCGAGCACCTGGTCGTCGGCGGCGGCCGACACCAGCTCGAACCAGTCGGGGCAGGTCATCTGGACCATGGGTCGTCGCCGCGCGTCGGGCGGTTCCCGCGCGCGGCATCGCCAACGGTACCGAGCGTCCGGCGCGCTCGGCAGGTTCGCACGGGCCTCCCAGC
Organism: Acidimicrobiales bacterium; assembly: GCA_020439525.1. Lineage (GTDB taxonomy): Bacteria > Actinomycetota > Acidimicrobiia > Acidimicrobiales > Iamiaceae > Aquihabitans. The sequence continues at coordinate 17,812 of JAGQSL010000249.1, forward strand.
GAACCGTGAGGTTGCCGCCCGAGCATCGTCGAGGTCGACGCGCACCGCGCGCCCACGTCCCCCGAGCAACGGAGCACCCCGTGAACGACCCCCAGGCCCCTG
>JAGQSL010000250.1 GCA_020439525.1 Acidimicrobiales bacterium
CGCTCCCCCGCCTTGTCGTGCACCACGAGCTGGTGGACCGAGTCGCACTCGGGCGTGGCGTACTCGGGGTGGCTCCCGACGTCGAGGTACAGGCGCGCACCGTTGGCCAAGAAGACGTTCGAGCTGCGACCCCACGAGACCACCCGCCGGAACAGGTAGCGCGCCACCTCGTCGGGGCTGAGCCGACGCTGGCCGCGCGAGGTGCACGTGACGCCGTACTCGTTCTCGATCCCGAAGATGCGGCGCTCCACGGCGTCACCGTACCGGCGGGCGGCGGCCGCCGGGCGCCACGAGGGGCCGGGTGGGGCTCAGGGGCGACAGGACGCGTCGAGGGCGCTCGCCAGCTCGGTGGAGGGATAGGTGGCGTCGAGCTCCTCGATCGCCGAGGAGATGACGGTGAGCTCGTCGGCGATGCGGTCGGTGATCTCGGCGAGCGCCGCTTGGAAGGTGGCCGGATCCTCATCGAGGGCGGCGACATCCGCGCTCGCCGCCTCGAACGAGGCCTGCACCCCGTCGAAGCGGTCCTGGAGGTCGGCCACCAGCTCGTCGCCACGCTCCACGTCGGGGGGATCGAGCTCGTCGAGGGCGTCGACGAGGGCGCCCGACGCTGCGGCGGCGGCATCGAGCTGGGCGACCTTGGCCGCCTTGGCCCCGGCGTAGTCGCCGGGCGCGACCGAGTCGGGCAGCGCGGCGGTGGCCTCGCCGATCGCGCCCACCCACGTGGTGAACGCGTCGCAGAACCCGGCGGCCCACTCGGCGGGCTCGCTGCGCGGCGGGGCCGTGGTGGTGGTCGTGGTGGGTGCGCTGGTCGAGGGGCTGGCGTCGTCGGAGCCCGAGCCCGAGCAGCCCGGGGCCACGAGCAAGACGGCGACGAGGAGCAGCGAACCTCGGGCGCGGACCATCGGTGCAGGCTACCGGGGCAGCTCAGCCGATGAGGCGGGACACCTCGTCGTCGGCCAGCCGCCGGAAGCAGCGCCGGGAGCCCGCCCGATCGAGCAGCGCCACCTCGAGCTCCGCCGCGACGAGTTGGCGCTCGGCGCCGGCGAGGGCGTCGACCGCAGCCCGGAGCACGCCGGCGAGGTCGGCGTCGGCCTCGTACGCCGCCCCGAAGCGCTCGCTCACCGCCTCGGCGTCGCCGCCCAGCACCGCGAAGCGGTCCTCGTCGATCACGGTGCCGTCGTAGAGCAGGTGGAAGAGCTGGTCGTCGGCCGCCTCGTGGGCCACCTCGGCCACGAGGATCTCCACCTCCAGCGGCTTCATCTCGTGGGTGAACACCTGGCCGAGGATCTGGGCGTACTGGTTGGCGAGGCTGCGGGCGTCCACGTCCTCCCGGCTGAAGGAGTAGCCCTTCAGGTCGGCGGCGCGCACCCCGGCGATGCGGAGCTGGTCGAACTCGTTGTACTTGCCGACCCCGGCGAACGCGATGCGGTCGTAGATCTCCGACACCTTCCGCAACGTGCTCGACGGGTTCTCGGCGCAGATCACGATGCCCTCGGCGCAGACGGCGCCCACCAGGCTGCGCCCACGGGCGATGCCCTTGCGCGCGTAGTCCGCGCGGTCCTTCATCACCTGCTCGGGCGCGACGTAGAACGGCATGCTCATCGGGCACCTCCGGCGATGGTGGCGTAGCGCTCGGCCAGCTCTTGGTCGTCCACCCGGGTGAAGCCGGCGGCGTCGATGGTGGCCACCACCGGCCAGATGCCTCGGATCGGATCGGGCCCGCCGGTGGCCGAGTCCTCGTCGGCCGCCGTCACGAGGGCGCGCAGCGCGAGGTCGAGCGCATCGCCGCGGTCGAGCCCGTCGGCGAAGCCCAGCTTGATCACCGTGGCGGCGTGGAGGCCGCCCGACCCCGAGGTCGCGTAGTCGTCCTCCTCGTAGCGGCCGCCGGTCACGTCGTACTGGAACAGCCGGCCCACCGTCCGTCGGGTGTCGTAGCCGGCGAAGAGGGGCACGACGGCGAGGCCCTGCATCGCGGCGGGGAGGTGGTTGCGCACCATCTGGCTCAGCTGGTTGGCCTTGCCCTCGAGCGAGAGCGCCTCGCCCTCCACCTTCTCGTAGTGCTCGAGCTGGAGCTGGAAGAGCTTGACCATCTCCATCGCCGGACCCGCGGCGCCGGCGATGGCGACGCCCGACCAGCGGTCGGCGGGGAAGACCTTCTCGATCGACCGGTGGCTGATCAGGTTGCCCGAGGTGGCCCGTCGATCGCCCGCCATGACGACCCCCTCCGCGTAGCGGATGGCGACCACGGTCGTGCCGTGGGGGATGGTGCCCGCCGTGGTCACGGCCGACGCCGGCGCCGCCGGCCCGAGGCCCTGCGATCGGAGCAGCGCGGCGAAGTCGGGCCCGGGGTCGTCCTGGGTGCGGAAGGTCGGGATGTGCACGGGCGGCACCCTACCGGGGCCGTCGCGGGCTGCGGGACGACCGCTACTGCCCGCCCTTCTGGACGTAGGAGCGGACGAAGTCCTCCGCGTTCGACTCGAGCACCTCGTCGATCTCGTCGAGCAGGTCGTCGATGTCGGCCTTCAGCTTCTCGCCCGTGTCGGTGGCGGCCGGGGCCTCGACCACCTCGTCGGACTCGCGGGCCGGAGCGGCCTTGCGCTTCTGTTCCCGTTCAGCCATCAGATGGTTCCTCCACTCAGCCGCTCAGCCGGGCCAGCAGCTCGGCGGGGTCGGCGCTCTCATCGACCACGGTACCGACGTGCGAGCGGGTCCCGCGCAGCGGTTCCATCATCGGCACCCGCCGGAGCGTGGACTGGCCGATGTCGAACACGATCGAGTCCCAGTTGGCGGCCACGATGTCGGACGACCACCGCTGCAGGCAACGACCCCGGAAGTAGGCACGGGTGTCGCTCGGCGGCTCGGTCATCGCCCGCGCCACCTCCTCCGCCGAGGTGAGGCGGCGCAGCCCGACCCGGTCGGCCAGCGAGCGGTGCGGGCGCAGGTCGTGGTACTGGAGGGCCATGGCGGCCACGCGCGGGTCGTCCCAGCCCACGCCGTGGCGGTCCTGGTAGGCCTGCAGGAGGTGCTGCTTGGCCACCCAGTCGACGCGATCGCGAGCGCGCATCGGGTCGACCTCGAGGTCGGTGAGGACCGCCTCCCACTCGCGCAGGACGAGCTCGCCCACCTCGGCCCCGCCCACCGCGTCGAGCCCCTCGGCCTCTGCCCACGCCCGAGCCCGCGCCAGCAGCTCCCACTGCACCTCCAGCGCCGTGACCGTCGTGCCGTCGTCGAGCTCGAGAGGTCGTCGGAGGGTGAGGTCGTGGGAGACCTCGCGCATCGCGGCCACGGGTGCCCGGAAGGCGAAGGTGCGCGGGAGGGCCTCGTCTTCGACCAGGCACAGGACCAGGGCCGTGGTGCCCACCTTCAGCAGCGTCGCCACCTCCGAGCAGTTGGCGTCGCCGGTGATGACGTGGAGCCGCCGGTACTTC
>JAGQSL010000251.1:0-825 GCA_020439525.1 Acidimicrobiales bacterium
CCAGCCGGCGAGGGCGGCGGCACCGAGCCAGAAGCCCGCCCCGGTCACCTTGGTCATCGCCGAGCCCATCAGCGCCAGCCCGGCGCCGGCGGCCACGAGCCCGGGTCGCGCCGGCCGGCCAGCGCGACCCGGCACGCCCAGGGCGTGGGCCAGCGCCACCAGCCCGATGGTGCCGAGCAGCGCGGTCAGCTCGTCGGTGTGGAGCACCGCGCCGAGCGCCACCCACCACGGGCCGAGCCCGACCACCAGGGCGGTCACCAGGCCGGCCACCAGCCCCGCCCATCGGGCGACGGCGACGAGCAGCACGACGATGAGCGCCGAGGTGGCGATCGAGTGCACGACCTGGGCCGTGGCGAGCCCGTCGGGGCTGAGGAAGCTCGACCCGTGCAGCCATCCGACGCCGACGCCCGCACGCCAGAGCCCCCGGGCGATCGTGCCGAGCCACATCGTGGTGCCGCCGGGCATGGTGGCCGGCTCACCGAGGCTCGCCGTCGCCTCCGAGAGCCGGAGGTGGGCCAGCGCGTCGGAGAACCGCACGCTGCGCTGCATCCAGGTGGGCTCGTCAGTGGTCACGTAGCGCCCGGCGGTGGCGAGGCGGGGCACCAAGACGAGCACGAACGTCGCGACCGCCCACCACCGCAACCGCTCTCCCGCCCGGGCGAGCGCGTCGGCCCCGTCGTCCGCCTCAGCCGCCACCGGCTCGGGAGGCTCAGGAGGCTCGACGGCGGCCCGCCTCACCCCGAGGCCACCTTGCACTCGAGCGGGGTGGGCGGGTCGCCCACCTCGAGCGGCTCGTCGGTCCCCTTCGGGCTGGCCGCCAGGAGC
>JAGQSL010000251.1:990-8508 GCA_020439525.1 Acidimicrobiales bacterium
CGCCCGTCCGGGCAGCCCGTCCACTGGTCGCCGTCACCGCCCCACGCCACCACGACGGTCATGGCGTCGAGCGGCTCGGGGTCGGCGGGCTCGGTGAGGATCAGGTTCCCCGACCCGACGATGCCCCCGGCGAACAGGTCGCTGTGGCGGCGCAGGAGGTGGTTGGCGAAGGTGCCGCCGATCGAGATCCCGCCCACGAAGATCCGGTCGGGGTCGATGGGCAGGTGCGCGGCCGTGCACGCCACCAGATCGACCACGAGCTGCTCGTCGGGGTTCGGCCCGGTCATGTCGGGGGTGCGCATCGCGTCCCACGGCCCCCACACGAGCCCGTTGTCGTTGCGCACGGGGGCGAGCACCGTCCACCCCGCGGCCGGGAGCTGGTCGAGCCCCGATTGCTCGAGGAACGCCTCCTCCTCCTGCACGGTCCCGGTGAGCGACACGAAGAGCGGCCCTGGCTCGGTGGGGGCGTCGTCGGGGACCAGCAGGTGGAAGGCGCGCTGCTGGCCGCCGGAGGCGAAGCCTTCGTGGCGCCCGGCCACGAGCGGTCCGTCGCGGAAGCCGTCGGGGCAGTCGTCCAGGTCGCCGGCAGGCTCGAGCGCTCCCGGCTCGCTGGTGGAGGCCGATCGGTCCAGCCCGCCTGCCGTCCCGTCGGCACCGTCCGACGAGCCGCTGCACCCCGCGGCGAGCAGCGCGACCGCCATCGCGATCCCCACCGCCCGCGCCGCGCCCATGGCCGCTCCCCTCGTCGAGTCGCCCCCATCTTGCCCCGACGCGGCCGCACCCGGGGCGGGGAGCCCCGGGTGCGGTCGTCGGTGCGGGCGGACCGCGCCGGCTCAGGCGGCGTAGGTCACCGTCCAGGTGCCCGACACCGTGAACTTGAGGGCGTACGCCGAGGTCGTGGCCGACCAGGTGCCCGACCCGTTGGTGCCGGGCAGCCCGGTCACCGCCTTGCTCGCCGTGGCCCAGTCCCAGTCGCTGTTGCTGCCGCCGGCGCTGTAGCTGTACGAGAGGCCACCGGTGCAGAGCGAGCCGATGCCCTCGCAGTCGTCCTCGAGGCCCTCGACGAAGACCGTGAAGAAGTTCGGGGCGTTGTCGGGGATCGAGCGGGAGATCGACACGTCCTTGCTCATGCCCGACCCGAAGTCGTGGTTGGTGTACACGGTGCCGAAGTCCTTGGCGCCGTAGCCCGCCAGGTCGACCTTCATGCCGAAGTCGAGCTCGCCAGTGCCCACCGAGTCGGAGTCGTCGGTGAGCACGATCTTGGTGATCTTCACCGTCAGCGTGCGCTTCTGGGCCTTGAAGGAGCCCTTCTCCTCGTAGATCGCGCCGGCGGCGTCGGTGGCCGTGACCGTGTACCAGTACGTCCGGTTCGGCGCGACCGCCCCGTTGGTGAGGACGTGCGTCTTCTGGAGCACGTTCGACGACTTCGACGCCACCGCGTTGGTGCGGGTCGACTCGTTGTAGAGGGTGACCCGGACCTTGGCGTCGTCGGTCAGCACGACCGTGTACGCGTCGGTACCGGGGCTGAACGCCACGCTCGTGACGCAGTCCTTGGCGCAGCCGGGCGGCTCGCAGGCGGTGGCGAAGCCGACCAGCACGCCCGCGAGCAGCAGGGCGGCGGCCAGGCGGCGGATCGGCCGGAGGGAGGGGGCGGAGGTCGTGGTGCGCTTCATGGCCCCATCGTGGGGATCCGGGCGGGCGCGAGCCTGAGCAACGATTGCTCAACTTCGCGGCTCGCGATGCTCAGGTGGCCGGTCCGGGTACCAGGCCACTGTGGAGGATCGGCCGCGCCACCTGGTGCTCGTGGGCCCGATGGGGTCGGGGAAGTCGACCATCGGCGCCGCCCTGGCCCACCGGCTCGGGCTGCCGTTCCGGGACAACGATGCGGCGCTCGAGGCCGAGACCGGGCTCGATGCGGCCCACGTGCAGGACCAGGAGGGACGAGCGGCGCTGCACGCCGCCGAGGCCGAGGTGCTCCTCGACCACCTCCGCGGACCGGAGCGATCGGTGATCGCCGCGGCCGCCTCCACGGTGGAGTCTCCCGCCTGCCGTCACGAGCTGGCGACGCGCGCCACCGTCGTGTGGCTCGATGGGGACGTCGACGTGCTCGCAACCCGCGCCTCGTCCGGCCGTCACCGTCCGCTGGCGCACGGCGCCGTGCGCCAGCAGCTGGCGGCGTCGCGCGCTCGCCGGGCCCGCTGGTATCGAGCGCTCGCCGATGTGGCGGTGGACGTCACCCACGCCGGGCCCGACCAGGTCGTCCGCACCATCGGCCGGGCGCTCGCGCTCGCCGAGAGCGACGGCGCGGCACCTCGCCCCACCGGTGGGTGAGCCGCCCTCCCCCGAAGGTGTTGCCCTCCCCCAACCCCGCTCCTACGCTCACCTCGACGCGTCGGCACGGCCGGGGCGATCGGAGCAGGGCGAGGGCGAGGGGTGGGCGTGGGAGCGATGCTGCTGGCATGGGCCGTCCAGGCCGAAGTCGACGATCCGTCGCAGGTCGACCTGGGCGCGTGGATCGGCGACCACCCGCTCTGGGCCGCCGCCGCAGCCGTCGGGCTCCTCCTGGTCCTGTACCGAAGCGGGCGTTGGATCATCGAGCGGCCATGGCGGGCGGTCGTCCTCGTGGTCGCGCTCGGCGCGACGGTCGCCCTGGGAGGAGGGGCCCTGATCCCGTTCGCCGCGATCACCTTCCTCGTGGTCGGCGTGGTCTCCGCCCCGTACCGGTGGTGGGCCCGGCGCCGAGGCCCGGTGGCCGCGCGGCCGGTCCCCGACCTGCCGCCCCCTCCCCCGATGCGCTGCACCGCGCCGACCATCGGTCCCTGCCCCATCCACGGTTCGCACTGACGCACCCGGCGCGCCGGCGCCGACCGTGCCAGGATCCGTCGAGGACGGAGGGGGCCCACGATGGAGCCGAGCGCACGGCGGTACCTGGTCCTGGCGCCGATGCCCATCGAGCTGCGGCCGGTGGCTCGAGCGATGGGGCTGCACCGCGGCGAGGACGGCGCCCACCGGGGACGCGTCGCGGGCGCCGAGGTCGTGGCCGTGCTCGCCGGCATCGGGCCCGATCCGGCCCGAGCCGCCGCCCGGCGGTGGATCGACGCCCTCGGGCCGGCGCACGTCCTCGTGGTGGGCGTGGCCGGCGGCGTGCGCCCCGACCTGCCGGTGGGCGGCCTGGTCGTCCCCGCCGAGGTTCGCGCCACCGATGACCGCGTCCCCACCGACCTGGGCGAACCGCGGGCGGCCCACCCCCTGGGCGATGCGATCCTCGCCGGCACGCTGATCACCACGCGCGACCTGATCACCGAGCGGGCGGTGCACGACGCCCACCAGGCGGCCGGCGTGGATGCGGTCGACATGGAGACGGTGGCCGTGGCCGAGGTCTGCGAGGAGCTCGGCCTCCCGTGGACGGCGTTCCGGGGCATCAGCGACCACGTCGACGAGGGACTGCTGGCCGATCCGGCCATCCTCGGCATCCTCGGCCCCGACGGCGCGCCCCGCCCGACCGCGGCGCTGCGCGCCCTGGTGCGGCGGCCGACGCTGGTGCGCAGCTTCGTGCGCCTCGGTCTCGGCGGCGCCCGAGCCACGAAGGCGGCGGCACGCGCCGCGGCACGGGCGATAGCGGTCGACGCCGGGCGGACCGCCTAGCGCGCCGGGGTCTCCGGGGAGCGAGGCGGCGCCGAGCCCGGGGCCCAGGCCAGCACCCGCTGGGGGAACGGGATCTCGATGCCGGCGTCGTCGAGCGCAGCCTTGATCGCCCGAGCCGCGGCGTCCCGGGTCGCCCACATGTCGGCGATGGTCGAGCGGTGCCAGTACCGCACGGCGAGGTCGATCGACGACTCGCCGAACTGCTCCACCAACGCCTGCGGGGCCGGATCGTCGACCACGTCGTCGATCCCGGCGAGCGCCCCCAGGATCACGGCCCGGGCCTCGTCGAGGTCCGTCTCGTAGCCGACGCCCACGGCCAGGGTCGTACGCCGGACGGGGTGGGCGGTGAGGTTCACGATGGGATCGTTGATGAGCGCCGCCGAGGGCACCACCACCCGCTCCCCCGAGGGCTGCTCGATGACGACCGAGCGCGCGTTGATCTCCCGCACGGTGCCCTCGTGGTCGCCGGTGGCGATCTGGTCGCCCTTGTCGAAGGGCCGTCGCACCTGCAGCAGCACGCCGGCGAGGAAGTTCTCGAGGATGTCCTTGAGGGCGAAGGCCAGCGCCACGCCCGCGATGCCGAGCGCGCCGAGGAGCGGGCCCACCCGCACGCCCATCACCGAGAGCGAGTAGAAGAGCCCGATCGCGAACACGAGGTAGCCGAGGAGCCGACCCACCAGATCGCCGGCGAAGCCCTCGATCCCTCGGCGGCGCAGCAGCCCGGCCACCGCCCGGGCGGCGACCGCCGAGCCGACCACGGCGACGGCGAGCACGACCCCGGCGGTGATCCAGTCCGAGGCGTCGAGGCCGCCGGCGTCGACCGCCTCGCGCAGGCTGTCGACGTCGACCTCCTGGCCGAGGACGGCGGGGAGCGGGATCGGGACGAGCGGGGCCATGGTCGACGAGGGGGTACCCGATCTGGGCAGCAACGACCCGGACGGGGTGGATCGCCCCACCCGCGGGCCAAGATGGCCGGGTGCCGAAGCAGGAACGGGATGCCGACGGTGGCTCCATCGGGCTCCTCGAGGCGCTCTCCATCGGCATCGGTGGGATGATCGGTGGCGGCATCTTCGCCGTGCTCGGCCTGGCCGTGGAGGTGGGCGACGGCGGCACGTGGGTCGCCTTCCTGATCGCCGGTGCCGTGGCGATGCTCACCGCGTCGAGCTACGTGAAGCTGTCGGTCGCCCTCCCCTCACAGGGCGGGACGGTCGACTTCCTCAACCGGGCGTTCGGCCGGGGCACCCTGAGCGGCGGGCTGTCCACGCTGCTCTGGCTGGCCTACATCGTCACCGTCGCCCTCTACGCCTACGCCTTCGGCTCCTACGGCGGCGCGCTCGTGGGCGACGACCCGCTCGTGGTGCACGCGCTGATCACCGGGTCGATCGTGCTCATGACCGCGCTCAACCTGCTGGCCGCCAAGCTCGTCGGCGAGGCCGAGGACGTCATCGTCGCCGGCAAGCTCGCCATCCTCGTCGGGTTCGTGGCCTACGCCCTGCTGGTGCACCACGGCACCGACCTCGGGGCCAGCGCGCCGGCGCACTGGGCGTCGCCGGGATCGCTGATCGCCGGCGGGATGCTGATCTTCGTCGCCTACGAGGGCTTCGAGCTCATCGCCAACTCGGCCGACGACGTGCGCCGCCCCGAGCGCACCCTCCCGCGCGCCTACTACCTGTCGGTCGGCCTGACGATCGTGCTCTACGTGCTGGTGGCGATCGTCGTGGTCGGCCTCCTCCCCCTCGACCGGATCGTCGCCGCCCAGGACTTCGCCCTCGCCGAGGCCGCTCGCGAGGTCTGGAGCGACGTCGGGTTCGACCTCATCGTGCTGGCCGCCCTGCTCTCCACCGCCTCGGCCATCAACGCCACCCTCTACGGCACGGCCCGGCTCACCGCCGAGCTCGCCATCGACGGCGAGCTGCCCGAGGGGTTCGAGGAGCGGATCGCCGGCCGACCCCTGATCGGGCTGTTCACCACGTCCGCCGCCGCCGTCGTGCTGGCCAACCTCGTGCCGCTCGACGCCATCTCGGCCACGGCGAGCGCTGCGTTCCTCCTCGTGTTCGCGGCCACGAACGTGGCCGCCCTCCGGCTCGCCGACGAGATCGGCGCCAACCGCATCGTCGCGGGCGCCGCCGCCATCGCCTGCACCGCGGCGCTCGGCGCGCTGCTGGTGCACACCGTCCGGACCTCGGTGATCAGCGTGGCGCTCTTCGTGGGCCTGCTCGCCCTGAGCGCCCTCGGCGAGGCCACCTACCAGTGGCGCCGGCGGGCCCACGGCCTCGACGACCCGAGGGCCGGGGGTGGGAGCGATGCACGGGAGGAGGCGCGGCCGTAGGGTCGGGCGATGGCCTTCGAGACGGTCCTCGGCTACTGCTGGCCCCAGTCCGCGGCAGCGGGCGAGGAGGTGGGGCTCCACCTGTCCTCACCGGGTGGTCGACCCGTCCAGGTCGAGGTCGCCCGCATCGGCGCCACCCGGGAGGTGGTGTGGGCCGACGAGGTGCCCGCCGACCACCACCCGCTCCCCGACGACGCCGCCACCCACGGCTGCGGCTGGCCGGCCGCCCACGTGCTCGACGTCGACCCGCCGTGGCGCACCGGCTACCACGAGGTCCTCCTCACGGTCGAGGTCGACGGCAAGCGGCGCGAGAGCCGCGCCTTCTTCGTGGTGCGACCCGATCCCGCCCGCCCCACGGGGGCGCGCATCCTGCTCGCCCTCGCCACCGACACCTGGCACGCCTACAACGACACCGGCGGGAGCAACCTCTACACCGGTGCCACCCAGGTCTCGCTGCAGCGACCCATGGCGCCGGGCTACCTGCACAAGCCGCCGGGCGTCGGCCGACGGGTCACGGTGATCGGCCCGCCCGACCGCCAGATGGCCGCCCACGTCGGCTACGTGGGCCTCAACCGCCTCTCGCCCTGGGCGGGATCGGCCGGCTGGCCCGACTGGGAGCAGCCGTTCCTGGCCTGGTGCGAGCGGGAGGGCGTCGCCGTCGACGTGGCCACCAACGCGGACCTCGAGGACCACCCCGAGCTGCTCGCCGATCGCCCCGACGGGTACCGCCTCTACCTCTCGGTGGGCCACGACGAGTACTGGTCCGGCCCCATGCGCGACACCGTCGAGGGCTTCATCGCCCGCGGCGGCAACGCCGCGTTCCTGTCCGGCAACACCGCCTTCTGGCAGGTGCGCTTCGAGGACCGCACGCCCGAGGGCCCGGCGGCCACGATGGTCGGCTACAAGGCCCAGTTCAAGAAGGATCCGGTCTACGGCACCGACCGCCAGGCCGAGCTCACCTCGATCTGGTCCGACGTGCTCGTCGAGCGGCCCGAGAACCTCATGACCGGCGTCTCGTTCACCCGCGGCGGCTACCACCGGATCGGCAAGGTCGTGGCCAACGGCGCCGGCGGCTACACCGTCCACCGACCCGACCACTGGCTCTTCGAGGGCACCGAGCTCACCTACGGCGATGTCCTCGGCGCCGCCGCCACGGTGGTCGGCTACGAGTGCGACGGCTGCGAGCTGGCCTACCGCGACGGGCTGCCGGTGGCCACCGGGGCCGACGGCACCCCGGCGGGCTTCGAGGTCCTCGCTACCGCGCCTGCCGCCCACTTCCAGCGCCACACCGCCCCGCGCCCGCCGGCCGACCACGAGCCGTCCGAGCTGGAGTTCATCGCGTCGAGGGTGTTCGGCACGCGCGACGCGCCCGAGCGGCTGGCCCACGGCCACGCCGTGCTCGGCACCTACACCTCGCCCGGCGGCGGCACGGTGGTCACCACCGGCTCCACCGAGTGGGCCCACGGCCTCGCCGAGCGCGACCCCCAGGTGGAGCAGATCACCCGCAACCTCCTGGCCCGCCTCGCTCAGTAGCGCAGGTCGGG
>JAGQSL010000251.1:8696-12802 GCA_020439525.1 Acidimicrobiales bacterium
GCGCCGGCGCACATCGGGCACGGCTCGCAGCTCGAGTACAGGACGGCGCCCGCCAGGTGGGGTCGGCCGAGGGCGGCGGCCGCCCGGCGGATGGCCCCCACCTCGGCGTGCGCCGTGGGGTCGTTGGTGGCGAGCACCGCGTTGTGGGCCTCCCCCACCACCTCACCGTCGACGGCGACGACGGCCCCGAACGGTCCCCCGGCACCGTCGGCCGCACCCTGGCGCCCGAGGGCGATGGCCCGGAGCATGAGCTGGTGGTCGAGATCGTCCATCGCCCCCGACCCTACGATCGGGCGCGGCGGCCGACGGCGGCTCGCCGACGAACGTCGGAGGTCGAGGGGCTGTCGCCCGCCTGACGCCGCCCGCCGGCGGTACGGTGCGGCGTCGGACAAGTGGCACTCGAAGGGGCACAACATGGCAGGACGGGCGATCGTGACCGGGGCCAACTCGGGCATCGGGCTGGCGACGGCCTTGCGCCTCGCCGGCGACGGCTTCGAGGTGTTCGCCGGCGCCCGACGGCCCGAGGCGCTCGAGGGGATCGCCGAGGCCGCCGCGGCCGCCGGCGTCGAGGGTGTGCGGCCCACGCTCATCGACGTGGTCGACGACGCGTCCGTGGCCGACGCCATCGGTGCGATCGCCGCCGAGGGCCCGGTCGCCGTGCTGGTCAACAACGCCGGCATCACCGGGGCGGGCAGCGTCGAGGAGACGCCCCTCGAGCAGTGGCGGGCCATGTGGGAGACCAACGTGGCCGGCGTCGTGCGCTGCACCCAGGCGGTGCTGCCGTCGATGCGCGAGGCGCGCGCCGGGCGGATCGTCAACATCTCGTCGTCGTCGGCCATCACCTCCCCACCGCTGATGGCCCCGTACGCCTCCACCAAGTCGGCGGTCGAGGCGATCAGCGAGTCGCTCCAGGCCGAGGTCGCCCCGTTCGGCATCCGGGTCATCGCCGTGCGCGCCGGGACCATCCTGACGCCGATCTGGGGGAAGTCCGAGGCCCCGCCCGAGGGCACGGCGTACCCCGCCGCGCGGGACTTCCTCCTGAAGGTCCTCTCCCACCAGCTCACGACGAGCGGCGTGGCGCCCGAGGCGGTGGCCGACGCCATCGCCGAGGCGGTCGCGGCCGACGCTCCGCCCATCCGCACGATGGTGGGCGACGCCCAGGTCCTCCACGACCTGAAGGAGAACCACGGCGACGAGCTCTTCGAGGTCTACTTCCTCGATGACGAGGCGTTCCGGGTCCGCTACGCCGAGATGAGCGGCATCGCCTACTGGGGCTGAGCACCGCGATCCGAGCGAGCAGTCCGATTCCACGCGAGGCTGAGCCGATGGTCACCAGGTCTCGCGCTGTCCGCCTCGCCCTCGCCACCCTGCTCGTCGCGGTGCTCGCCGGGTGCGAGTACAAGACGAACGTGCCCGTCGGCGACGGGCCCCTCCGCTACCGCGACGAGGTGTTCAGCACCGTCACCACCACGTCGAACGTCGTCTACGGGAGCGCGGTGGGGTCCAGCGGGTCGGCCCAGGACCTCAAGCTCGACCTGTACCAGCCGAGCGGCGACACCAACGCCAAGCGCCCGGCCATCGTCTGGGTGCACGGCGGCAGCTTCCGCACCGGCTCGAAGACCTCGGCCGAGATCGTCGACGAGGCGAAGACCTTCGCCAAGAAGGGCTTCGTCACCATCTCCATCGACTACCGCCTCGACCCCAAGGGCTGCTCGGCCGGTGCTCCCTCCGCCCAGTGCGTGACCGCGATCGCCTGGGCGAAGGAGGACGCCCAGGCCGCCGTCCGCTGGCTGCGCCGCTACGCCTCCACCTACAAGGTCGACAGCACCCGCATCGCCATCGGCGGATCGTCGGCCGGCGCCATCACCGCCCTCAACGTGGGCTACGACGAGGACAACCCCGGCTCGAGCGGCAACCCCGGCTACCCGTCGAACGTGCGGGCCGCCATCTCGCTGTCGGGCTCGCGGATCTTCGGGACCGTGGAGAAGGACGACGCCTGGGCCCTCCTCTTCCACGGCACCAGCGACGTCGTGGTCCCCTACGCCTGGGCCCAGTCCACCCTGAGCGGCCTGAAGGACGCCGGCGTCACCGCCGAGGCCACCTTCTGGGACGGCGCCGGCCACGTCCCCTACGCCGCCCACCGCACCGAGATCATCGACCAGACCACCAACTTCCTGTGGTGGTCGATGGGCCTCGGCACCGCCAGCACCTGACCGACGCCGCCCTCACCGTGACCGACCACCAGCGCACCTCGCTCGTCACCGGCGCCAACACCGGCATCGGCCTGGTGACGGCGCGCGAGCTGGCGCGCCGCGGCGACCGGGTCATCGTCGCCTGCCGGTCGGCGGCCAAGGCGGCCGATGCCATCGCCGAGATCGTCGACGCCACCGGCAACGCCGACGTGGAGCACCTCGCCCTCGACCTGGCCGACCTCGACGCCGTGCGCGCCGCGGCGACCGAGCTGCTCGAGCGGGGCGAGCCGATCGACGTGCTCGTGGCCAACGCCGGCCTGGCCGGCCAGCGCGGCCAGACGGCCCAGGGCTTCGAGCTGGCGTTCGGCACCAACCACCTCGGCCACTTCCTCTTCGTCACGATGCTGCTGCCGCTCGTGGAGGCCGCCCCGGCCCCGAGCCGGATCGTGGTGGTGGCGAGCGACAGCCACGAGCAGGCCGACGGGATCCCGTGGGACGACCTCCAGCGCCCCACGCGCAGCATCACCGGCCTCCCGGAGTACGCGGTGTCCAAGCTCGCCAACGTCCTGTTCGCCCAGGAGCTGGCCCGGCGCCTCCCCGACGAGGTCTTCGTGGGCTCGCTGCATCCCGGCGTGATCGCGTCCGACGTGTGGCGCCGCATCCCGTGGCCGGTGCGACCGCTGATGAAGCGCTTCATGAAGTCCACCGAGGAGGGGGCGGAGACGTCGCTCCTGCTGGCCACGTCCGACGAGGTCCTCGCCCACCGCGGCGCGTTCTGGTCCGAGGGGAAGCTGAAGGACCCCAACCCGGTGGCCACGCCGGAGCTGGCCGCCGAGCTCTGGCGACGCAGCGAGGAGTGGGTGGCCGAGCTCGGCTGAGCGCGCGGTCGCCTACGAGCGACCGTGCACGAGGCGGATCACCTTCACCAGCCGCTCGGTGACCTCGGGCGGGCGCCGGATCGACGTGGTGGGGATGGGCAGGGCGAAGCGCTGCCGGGTGATGGCCTTGGAGCGGCTGAACTCGCGCAGGCCGTCGGCGCCGTGGATGCGCCCGAAGCCCGACTCGCCCACGCCGCCGAAGGGCAGCGCCGGGATGGTGCTGAACGCGTTGACGGCGTTGATGCTGGCCATGCCGGTGCGCATCTGGCGGGCGAGGGCCACGCCTCGCTTGGCGCTGCGGGTGAACACCCCGGCGGCCAGCCCGTAGGGCGTGGCGTTGGTGCGCTCGATCGCCTCGTCGGCGCTGCGCACCCGGGCCACGGTGAGCGTGGGCCCGAAGGTCTCCTCGCGCACCGCCGCGCTGTCCTCGGGCACGTCGACCATCACGGTGGGGGCCACCACGCCGTCGGCCACGGTGCCGCCGGTGAGCACCCGGCCGCCGCTCGCCACCGCGTCGGCGATGTGGCGCTCGATGATCCCCACCTGGCTCGGCATGGTGATGGGCCCGTAGTGGGCGTCGTCGCCCGAGCCGGTGCGCACCTCTGCGGCTCGGGCCGTGAGCTCGGCCACGAAGCGGTCGTACACGGCGTCGGTGGCGTACACGCGCTCGATGCCCACGCAGGTCTGGCCGGCGTTGCTCATCCCACCCCAGAGCGCGGCGTCGACGGCGGCCGACACGTCGGCGTCGTCGTCCACGATCATGGCGTCCTTGCCGCCGAGCTCCATCAGCACCGGCACCAGGTTCTCGGCGCACGCGGCCATGACCCGTCGCCCCGTGGGCGCCGAGCCGGTGAACGCCACCTTGTCCACCCCGGCGCGGCAGAGGGCGCCGCCGGTGGCACCGAGCCCGGTGACCACCTGGAGCACGTCGGGCCGCTCGGGCACGGCGCGCCGCCAGGCGTCGCCCAGCCAGACCCCCACCCCGGGGGTGTGCTCGCTGGGCTTGAACACCACGGCGTTGCCGGCGGCGAGGGCG
>JAGQSL010000252.1:0-4550 GCA_020439525.1 Acidimicrobiales bacterium
GGCCACGGCGCCGAGCTGGCGCCCTACGTGGATCTGGCCGGCCTCGGCGCCGTGGTCACCAAGTCCGTCTCGGCCGACCCGTGGCCCGGCAACCCCGCCCCCCGGGTGCACGAGGCGGTGGCGGGCATGCTCAACGCGGTCGGCCTCCAGGGCCCCGGAGTCGCCGCCTGGTTGCGCGACGACGTCCCTCCCCTCATCGACGCCGGCGCGACGATCGTCGCGTCGATCTGGGGCCGCAGCGTCGACGAGTACCGGCGCGCGGCCGATCTCCTCGCCGAGGCGCCACCGCAGGTGGTCGCGGTCGAGGTGAACCTCAGCTGCCCGAACGTCGAGGACCGGGCCGGCATGTTCGCCCACTCGGCCGAGGCGACCGAGGCGGCGATGACGGTCACCGCCGGTTGCGGTCGTCCGCGGTGGGCGAAGCTCAGCCCCAACGCCGGCGACCTGGTGCCGATCGTCGACGCCGCGGTGCGAGGGGGAGCGGAGGCCGTCACCTTGGTGAACACCGTGATGGGCATGGCGATCGACCCGGCGACGCGCACCTACCGGCTCGGCAACGGCGGCGGCGGGCTCTCGGGGGCGGCCATCCACCCGGTGGCGGTGCGAGCCGTGCACGACGTGGCCGCCGCCCGGCCCGACGTGGCGATCGTGGGCGTCGGCGGCGTCACCGACGCAGAGGGCGCGGCCGAGCTGGTGGTGGCGGGGGCCCGCGCCGTGCAGGTCGGCACCGCGACCTTCGCCGACCCCCGAGCCCCCGGCCTGGTGGCCGCTGGCCTGGTTGACTGGTGCCGCCGGCACTCGATCGATGACCTGGACCAACTGATCGGAGCGATCCATGGACCCGACCGCCGCTGAGGCGCCCCTCGTCGACGCCGACCACGACGTGCGTCGTCGCCTGGCCCTCGTGCTCGACCTCGACGACCTCGTCGCCGCGCGACGCCTGGCCCAGACGCTGCGGCCGTGGTTCGGGGTGGTGAAGGTCGGCCTCGAGCTCTACAGCGCAGCCGGCCCCGACGCCATCGAGTCCATGGTCGAGCTCGGCTACGAGGTCTTCGTCGACCTCAAGCTCCACGACATCCCCACCACGGTGGGCAAGGCGTCCAAGGTGCTGGGCGGGCTCGGCGCCAGCTACGTCACGATGCACGCCTTCGGCGGCGTCGACATGCTCCAGGCCGGGGTCGAAGGTCTCCGGGCGGGCGCCAGCGAGGCAGGGCTCGACGAGCCGTGCGCCCTCGCCGTCACCATCCTCACCTCCGACTCGGGCGCGCCGCCCCACATCCTCCCCAAGCGCGTGTCGCTCGCCATCGAGGCCGGGTGCGGCGGCATCGTGTGCGCCGTGGAGGACGCCCACGAGGCTCGCCTCATGGGGCCGCGCCTGACGATCGTGACGCCCGGCATCCGACCGGCCGGCTCGCCCACCCACGACCAGGCTCGGGCCGCCACCCCGCAGGAGGCGTTCGACGCCGGTGCCGACCTGCTCGTCATCGGCCGAGCCGTCACCCAGGCCCCCGACCCGGTGCTGGCCGCGAGCGAGCTCGTGGAGTCGATCGCCCTCTGAGCGCCTCCGGAGCCGGGGGTGTGACGCACGACGCATCATCCCCGAATCGCGCCGGAGGGCAGGAGTAGGGTTTTCGACATGGCACAACCCCCGTCATTGACCCCTGAGCAGCGAGCCGCTGCGCTGGAGAAGGCCGCCGCCGCGCGCAAGGCCCGGGCGGAGCTGAAGGAGCGCCTCAAGCTGGGCTCCCTCTCGCTCGCCGAGGTCCTCGCCCAGGCGGAGGACGACGAGCTGGTCGGCAAGACCAAGGTGCTCGCCGTGCTCGAGTCCCTCCCCGGCGTGGGCAAGGTCAAGGCCCGCCGCACCATGGACGAGATCGGCATCGCGGACTCCCGGCGCCTGCGCGGCCTGGGCAAGCAGCAGCGCGAAGCGCTGCTCGCCGCCTTCAGCTGACCTCGTGCTGATCACCCTGTCGGGCTTGCCCGGCTCGGGGACCAGCACCGTCGCGAGGTCGGCCGCCACCCGGCTCGGTCTCGCCCACCTCGATGGCGGCACCGTGTTCCGGTCCCTGGCGGCCGAGCACGGGCTGTCGCTCGCCGAGTTCGCGCGCCTCGCCGAGGCCGACGCATCGATCGACCGGTCGCTCGACGACCGGTTGCTGGACCGAGCTCGCGACGGCCACGTGCTCCTCGAGTCGCGGCTCGCGGGCTGGTTGGCGACCCGCGGCGGGCTCGACGCCCTGCGGGTCTGGATCGCCTGCGACGATCGCGAGCGGGCGCGCCGCGTCGCCGGTCGCGAGGGCCACGACCTCGACGCCGCCGTGACGGCCAACGCCGAGCGCGAGGCGTCGGAGCGGCAGCGCTACCAGGACTTCTACGGCATCGACCTCACCGACCTCGGCATCTACGACCTGGTGATCGACTCGACGAGCAGCGGTCCCGACGAGATCGTGGCGATGCTGGTCGACGCCGCGACGGCGCGGTTCGCCTGAGGGCCTCGCACCCATCTCGCTCGTCGGTGGCCGCGGGCGGTAGGCTCGCACGGCCCCTTGGCGACCCACGATCGAAGGAATGTCGAGCGCGATGACCTGGCAGCACGAGACGATGATGAACCCGCCGATCGAGGGCCTCCTCGACCGGGCCGGCTCGAAGTTCCGCCTGGTCACGCTGGGTGCGAAGCGGGCTCGCCAGATCAACTCGTACTTCGGCCAGCTGGGCGACACGTCCGGCAGCCTGGTGCCCCCGCAGGTCACCTCGGTGGCCCGCAAGCCGCTGTCGATCGCCTTCGAGGAGATCGCCGCCGACAAGATCGAGGCCGTCGACATCGACCCCGAGGCCCTGGCTGCCGAGGCCCAGGCGGCGGCCGACGCCGCCGAGGCCGACGGCGCCTGACCCTCCGACGCCGCGCCACCCCGTGCTCGCCGGTCGCCGCATCGTCCTGGGGGTGACCGGGGGCATCGCCGCGTACAAGGCCGTCGAGGTCTGCCGCCGCCTCGTCGACGCCGGCGCCCACGTCGCCCCGATCATGACCTCGGGCGCCCGGCACTTCGTCGGCGAGACCACGTTCTCGGCGCTGGCGTCCGAACCGGTGCAGACATCGCTGTGGGACGAGGACAGCCCGATCCCCCACACACGCCTGGGCCAGGGGGCCGACCTCGTCGTGGTGTGCCCGGCCACCGCTCGGTTGCTGGCCGACTACGCCGCTGGGCGCTCGTCGGACCTGCTCACGGCCACGCTGCTCGCCACGAGGGCACCCGTCGTGGTGTGCCCGGCCATGCACACCGAGATGTGGGAGCACCCGGCGGTGCAGGACAACCTGGCGGTCCTCCGTCGGCGCGGCGTGCTGGTGGTGGAGCCCGAGGCCGGGCGCCTCGCCGGCGGCGACGTGGGCCATGGTCGCCTGGCGTCGCCCGACGCCATCGTGGCCGCCGCCGACGCCGCGCTCACCGAACCCGACCTGGCCGGCCTGCACGTGCTCGTCACCGCCGGGGGCACGCGCGAGCCGATCGATCCGGTTCGCTTCATCGGCAACCGCTCGTCGGGAAAGCAGGGGATCGCGGTGGCCGAGGCGGCGCACCGCCGCGGCGCACGGGTCACGCTCGTCTCGACCGTGCCCGCCCCCGAGCATCCTGGCCTCTCGGTCGTCCGGGTGGCCACCGCCGCGGAGATGCGCGAGGCCGTCCACGCGGCGGCGGCCGACGCCGACGTCGTGGTGATGGCCGCCGCGGTCGCCGATTTCCGGCCCGCGGCCGTCGCCGACCAGAAGATCAAGAAGCACGCCGGCGTGCCCGAGGTGCACCTCGAGCCCACCGAGGACATCCTGGCCGAGCTGGGGTCCGCCAAGGTGCCGGGCCAGACGATCGTCGGCTTCGCCGCCGAGACCACCGACGTCGCCGCCAACGCCGTCGACAAGCTCGCTCGCAAGGGCGCCGACCTGCTGGTCGCCAACGATGTGTCGGCTCCGTCGGTCGGCTTCGAGCACGACACCAACGCGGTGTCGATCCACGGCTCCGACGGCTCGTTGCGGGAGGTCGAGCTCGCCAGCAAGGCCGAGGTCGCCGATCGCATCCTCGATGCGGTCGTGGCCTACCGTCTATCGTCCACTGTCCGCTGAATTCGGACCTTCCGACCCCACCACGTCGAGCAGACGCAAGGAGCACCCCGTGACCCGTTGGACCTTCACCTCGGAGTCGGTGACGGAGGGCCATCCCGACAAGATGGCCGACCAGATCTCCGACGCCGTCCTCGATGCGATCCTGACCGAGGACCCGATGGCCCGCGTGGCGTGCGAGACCCTCGTCACCACCGGCCTCGTCGTGGTGGCCGGCGAGATCACCACGAGCGCCTACGTCGAGTTCCCCAAGATCGTGCGCGAGACGATCAACGGCATCGGCTTCGACAACGGCAACACGGGGTTCGACGGCAACACGTGCGGCGTGATCACCTCGATCGACCCCCAGTCGCCCGACATCGCCCAGGGCGTCGACACCGCCCTCGAGACCCGCACCGGCGCGGCCGGCGAGGACGAGCTCAACAGCCAGGGCGCCGGCGAC
>JAGQSL010000252.1:4674-4809 GCA_020439525.1 Acidimicrobiales bacterium
GCCCCGACGGGAAGACCCAGGTCACGTTCGACTACGAGGGCAACAAGCCCGTGGCGCTCAAGACGGTCCTCATCTCGACCCAGCACAACCCGGGCGTCGATGCCGAGACGACCATCAAGCCCGACCTCATCGAGC
>JAGQSL010000253.1:0-5785 GCA_020439525.1 Acidimicrobiales bacterium
TCGCCCGGGAGTTCGGGGGTCGAGATCACACGACGGTCATCCACGCGGTCGAGAAGATCAAGGCGTTGATGGGCGAACGTCGACAGATCTACGACCAGGTCACCGAGCTGCTCAACCAGATCCGCAAGGGCGGCTGAGGTGGTCGTTCGCGTGCCGGTCGTCACAGCACTTGTCCACCGTCGTCCACAGCCCCCTGGGCATTTCCCGGCCGCGGCCAGCGGATCGAGCTGTGGACGAGCAGGGGGCGCGCCGTGGACGGATGGGGACCACCACCCGCCTCGGCCGCGACGGTGCACCCGCCGCGCCTCGGCCTGTGGAACGCTGTGGACGCCGCTCGGACGCTCGAACGCGCCCTGACCTGCTCGGCCGCGGACTTCTCCACAGTCCACAGGGCCCATGACCACCACCAGATCTTGATCGACACCTTCTCCGGAGAAAGCGAGCGCACCCCGTGAAGTTCCGTTGCGAGCGTGACACCCTGGTCGACGCCCTGGCCTCGGCCGGTCGGGCCGTGGCCAACCGAGGCGGCGCCCTGCCCGTGCTGTCGGGCGTCCGCGCCGAGCTGGTGGGCGACCGCCTCCGCCTCACCGGCAGCGACCTCGAGCTCACCATCGAGATCGAGGTGACCGTGGCCGGCGAGCAGGACGGCATCGCCGTGCTCCCCGCCAAGATCTCCTCGGACCTGGTGCGGTCGCTGGGCGACCCCCGCGTCGAGGTGACGGTGGAGGGCGACGAAGCCCGGATCACCGCGGGCCGCTTCGAATCGTCGCTGCGGCTGCTGCCCGCCGACGAGTTCCCCCGCCTCGCCATGCCCGCCGACGACGCCGTGACCCTCGCCGCCAAGGACTTCGCCGGCGCCCTGCGCCAGGTGGTCCCCGCGGCCAGCGCCGACGACGCCCGCCCGATCCTCACCGGCGTGCTCCTCGCCGCCGAGTCCGGTGGCCTGCGGCTCGTCGCCACCGACTCCTACCGCCTCGCCGTGCGCGACCTGCCTGGCACGTCGGTGCTGGGCGAGGGCCAGAGCGTCCTCGTGCCCTCCCGGGCGCTGCGCGAGCTCGAGCGGCTGCTCGGCTCGGCCGAGGAGGTCACGCTCCGCCTCGGTGAGCGCGAGGCCGCGTTCGAGGTGGGCGGCGTGCGCCTCACGACCCGCCTGATCGAGGGCGAGTTCCCCAACTACCGCGGGCTCATCCCCGCCAGCCACCCCAACCGGCTCGTGGTGGGTCGCGAGGCGCTGGTCGAAGCGGTCAAGCGCGTGAAGCTCATGGCGCGCGAGCTCAACACCCCGGTGCGCCTCGCCATGGGCGACGACGGGCTCGAGCTCATCGCCATCACCCAAGACGTCGGCCAGGCCCACGAGCAGCTCGACGCCAGCTACTCGAGGGGACCGAGCTCACGGTGGCCTTCAACCCGGACTACCTCCTGAGCGGCGTGGAGGTCACTCCCGGGCGACGAGATCCACCCTCGACACGGTCGACGCCCAGAAGCCGGCGGTGATCCGCGCCGCCGACGCCCAGGAGTTCCTCTACCTGCTGATGCCCGTGCGGGTCTCCTAGCGCACCGGCGTGCAGCTGCGGCGCCTCTGGCTCACCGACTTCCGCGGCTACCGGGAGGCCGACGTCGCGTTCGATCCGGGGCTCACCGCCGTGCTCGGGCCGAACGGGCAGGGCAAGACCAACCTCCTCGAGGCGATCGGCTACCTCGCGACGCTCGGTTCGTTCCGCGGCGCGCCCGCCGACGCGCTCGTCCGGGTGGGCGCCGAGCGGGCCATCGTGCGCGCCGAGGCCGAGCGCGAGGGCCGCGAGCTCCTGCTCGAGGCCGAGATCGTGGCGGGCGGCCGCAACCGCGCCCTGATCAACAAGCAGCCGCTCAAGCGAGCCCGCGACCTCCTCGGCGCCATCCGGGTCACGGTGTTCTCGCCCGACGACCTCACGCTCGTGAAGGGATCGCCGGGCGAGCGGCGTCGCTACCTCGACGACGTGCTCGTGTCGCTGTCGCCCCGCTACGACCAGATGCAGACCGACCTCGACCGGGTGCTGCGCCAGCGCGGCGCCCTCCTCAAGCAGGCCGGGGGACGCGTGAGCGCCGAGGTCGAGCTCACCCTCGACGTCTTCGACGCCAAGCTCGCCGCGGCGGGCGAGGCCCTGGCCTCGGCGCGACGCAACCTGGTGGCCTCGTTGGAGCCGCTGCTCGCCACCGCCTACGACCAGGTGGCGAGCGAGTCGGCGCTCGTGCGCGCAACCTACGCGGCCCCGTGGATGGACGAGGGCCTGGCGGCGGCGCTGGTGGCCGCCCGCCGCGACGACCTGCGCCGGGGGGTGTCGACGGTGGGGCCCCACCGCGACGAGCTCGAGCTGTCCATCGGGGGGCTGCCCGCCCGCACCCACGCGTCGCAGGGCGAGCAGCGTTCGCTCGCCCTCGCGCTGCGCCTCGCGGCCCACCACGTGGTGGCCGAGCACACCGAGACCACCCCGGTGCTCCTCCTCGACGACGTGTTCTCCGAGCTCGACCCCGAGCGGTCCGACGCGCTCCTGCGAAGCCTCCCGCCGGGCCAGACGGTGCTGTCGACCGCCGGTGGGCTGCCGGCCGGCGCGGTGCCGGGCGTCGTGCTGCAGGTCCGGGCGGGTGCGGTGGCCCCGGGCTGACGGGGAGGAGCGCGCGAGACTGGTGGGGTGCCGTGGTCCCGCCTCCCGACCTCCGACGCCGCCGGCGACGAGGCCGAGCCGGTGGCGCTCCCGGCGCTGCTCGATGCCGTGCTCGCCGGCCTCGGCGCCCCGACGGTCGACGCCATCGTCACGGTGCACGAGCGCTGGGAGGAGGTAGTGGGCGCCGAGCTGGTCGTCCACGCCGAGCCCCTGGCGATCGAGGATGGGTGCCTGCGGATCGGCGTCGACAACCCGGCCTGGGCCGGCCACCTGCGGTGGTCCGAGCACGAGATCCTGGCACGGCTCGAGCGTCTGCTCGGGGCGGGCGTGGTGACCTCGGTGACCACCCGCGCGAGCCGCCGGCGCTGATGCGCCCGATGGGTCGCAAACCCTTGTGACGCAACGATCTCGTGGTGCTCCGGTGTCGACCGGGGTGGTCCGAGTTGGCCTTCCCAGGTGGTAGGATGGATGCCATCGTGCAGCGCCTCGGAACCTCCTCCGGCCCCGTCTCGCCGGAGGCTCTCGGGCAGTCGCTCACCGCCGCTCCCTCCCGGTCCTGAAAGGTCGCGCCCGTGCCGTCCGAGAAGAAGTACACGTCGGAGTCGTTCCAGATCCTCGAGGGCCTGGCGCACGTCCGCAAGCGCCCCGGCATGTACATCGGTGGCACCGGCATCAACGGCCTGCACCACCTGGTGTGGGAGGTCGTCGACAACTCCGTCGACGAGGCCATGGCCGGCTACTGCGACCGCATCGACATCACGATCCTCGCCGACGGCGGGTGCCGGGTGGCGGACAACGGCCGCGGCATCCCCACCGACCTGCACCCCGAGCACAAGATCTCCGGCGTCGAGATCGCCCTCACCAAGGTGGGTGGCGGCTCGAAGTTCGGCGGCGGCGGCTACGACGTGTCGGGCGGCCTCCACGGCGTGGGCGTCTCGGTGGTGAACGCCATGTCGGCGCGCGTGGTCGTCGAGGTCGACCGCGACGGCAAGCGCCACCGCATCGAGTTCTCCGACGGCGGCGAGAAGCAGACCAAGCTCGCGGTGGTGGGCGACGCGCCCCGCGGCCGGACCGGCACCACCGTCACCTTCTGGCCCGACCCCACGGTGTTCGAGACCACCGAGTTCGTGGCCCGCACCATGCTCGAGCGGTTCCAGATGATGGCGTTCCTCAACAAGGCGCTCGAGATCCGCTTCAAGGACGAGCGCGAGGGCCACGACGGCGAGCCGGTCGTCTACAAGTACAACAACGGCCTCGTCGACTTCGTGAAGCACGTCAACGCCACCAAGACGCCGCTGTTCAGCCGGGTGGGCTACTACGAGGCCAGCGAGCCGGGCAGCTCGGTGGAGATCGCCTTCCAGTGGAACGAGGGCTACCAGACCGACGGGCTGCACAGCTTCGCCAACGGCATCGCCACCATCGGCGGCGGCGTGCACGAGGAGGGCTTCCGGGCCGCGCTCACCACGGTGGTCAACAAGTACGCCCGGGCCAAGGCGCTGCTGAAGGAGAAGGACCCGAACCTGGGTGGCGACGACGTGCGCGAGGGCCTCACCGCCATCATCTCGGTGCGCGTGAGCGAGCCGCAGTTCGAGGGCCAGACCAAGGGCAAGCTCGGCAACCCCGAGATCAAGACGCTGGTGCAGAAGGCCACCAACGAGAAGCTGGCCGACTGGTTCGAGGAGAACCCCACCGAGGCCAACAAGATCGTGAAGAAGGCGGTCAACGCCCAGCGCGCCCGCGCGGCCGCCAAGCAGGCGCGCGACAACACCCGCCGCAAGAGCGCCCTCGACGGCGCCGGCATGCCCGACAAGCTGCGCGACTGCTCGAGCCGAGATCGCAGCGAGTGCGAGCTGTTCATCGTCGAGGGCGACTCGGCCGGCGGCTCGGCCACCTCGGCGCGCGACCCGCGCACGCAGGCGATCTTGCCCATCCGCGGCAAGATCCTCAACGTCGAGCGGGCCCGCATGGACAAGATGCTGAAGAACACCGAGGTGCAGGCGCTCATCTCGGCGATCGGCGCCGGCTTCGGCGCCGACGAGTTCGACGTGGCGAAGTCGCGCTACGAGCGGGTCATCCTGCTGTGCGACGCCGACGTCGACGGCAGCCACNNCTGCTCACCTTCTTCTTCCGCCACATGAAGCAGCTGGTGGAGGACAAGCACATCTACATCGCCCAGCCGCCGCTCTACTCCACGGTGGTGGGCAAGGAGAAGGTGTACCTGAAGGACGACGCCGCCAAGGCCCAGTTCCTGGTGGACCACCCGAACCACAAGAAGGAGTTCGCCCGGCTGAAGGGCCTCGGCGAGATGGACTGGGAGGAGCTCAAGGCCACCACCATGGACGCCGCCTCGCGCACCCTCCTGCAGGTCACGGTCGAGCAGGCCGCCACTGCCGACACCGCCATCTCGACGCTCATGGGCGACGACGTCGAAGCCCGCAAGGACTTCATCAAGCGCAACGCCAAGGACGTGCGCTTCATCGACATCTGAGTCGGTCGACGCCCCCACCGTTCCCGCTGCACGACGAGGAGACCCCCGCACCCCATGGCTGACGACGAGCTGCCCCCCACCGGCGACGACCTGCGAGACGGCGCCGACCCCACGGTCACCGACTACGGGCTCATCGAGCCCATCGAGATCGAAGACGAGATGGAGCGGTCGTTCCTCGACTACTCCATGTCGGTCATCGTGTCGCGGGCCCTGCCCGACGTGCGNNGTGCGCGACGGCCTCAAGCCGGTGCACCGCCGGATCCTCTGGGGCATGTACGACGTGGGCGCCCGCCCCGACCGCCCCTTCATGAAGTGCGCCCGCGTCACCGGCGAGGTGATGGGCAAGTACCACCCCCACGGCGACGGCGCCATCTACGACGCCCTCGTGCGCATGGCCCAGCCCCACTCGCTGCGCCACCCGCTCGTGGCCGGGCACGGAAACTTCGGCTCGCCCGACGACGGCCCCGCGGCGGCCCGCTACACGGAGTGCCGCCTTGACCCGCTGGCCATGTCGATGCTCCAGGACATCGGCGAGGAGACCGTCGACTTCGTCGACAACTACTCCGGCGAGTTCCAGGAGCCAGCGGTGCTCCCGTCGCGGTTCCCGAACCTGCTGGTGAACGGCGGCCAGGGCATCGCCGTGGGCATGGCCACC
>JAGQSL010000253.1:5917-14992 GCA_020439525.1 Acidimicrobiales bacterium
GGGCCCGACTTCCCCACCGGCGCGCTGATCATGGGGCGCTCGGGGATCATCGACGCCTACCGCACCGGGCGGGGCTCGATCCGGATGCGCGCCGTGGCCGAGATCGAGGAGACGGCGCGCGGTGGCGACCGCATCGTCGTCACCCAGCTGCCCTACCAGGTGGGCCCGCGCTCGGTGCTCACCAAGATCAAGGACCTGGTCGACGCCAAGGAGCTCGAGGGGATCGCCGACCTCAACGACGAATCGTCGGGCGGCAAGACCCGCATCGTGATCACCCTCAAGCGCGACGCGCCGGCGCTCATCATCTTGAACAACCTCTACAAGCGCACCCCGCTGCAGACGTCGTTCGGCGTGAACACCGTGGCCCTCGTCGACGGCGTGCCCCGCACGCTCAACCTCTACGAGTGCCTCTTCCACTACCTCGAGCACCAGGTCGACGTCATCACCCGGCGCTCGGAGTACCGGCTCCGCAAGGCGCGGGAGCGAGCCCACATCGTCGAGGGCCTGCTGAAGGCGCTCGACCTGATCGACGCCATCATCGCCACCATCCGCGGCTCCGAGGACCGCGCCGCCGCCCACGAGGCGCTCATGGCGACGCCCTTCGAGTTCTCCGACGTGCAGGCCGAGTACATCCTCGAGATGCAGCTCCACCGCCTCACCCGCCTCGGCCGGGCCAACCTCGAGGCCGAGATGGAGGAGCTGCGCCAGCGCATCGCCCACCTCGAGGCCATCCTCGCCGACCGCACCGTGCTCTACGGCGTGATCAAGGACGAGCTCGGCGAGATCCGTGAGAAGCACGCGTCGGACCGCGTCTCGAAGGTCACCTTCGACGCCGGCGACATGGACCTCGAGGACCTCATCGACGACGAGGACCTCATCGTCACCATGTCGGCCAAGGGCTACATCAAGACGGTGACCGTCGACGCCTTCAAGGCGCAGGGCCGCGGCGGGCGCGGCATCGCCGGGGCGAAGCTCAAGGACGAGGACTACATCGCCCACATCGTCACCACCACCGCCCACGCCTACCTGCTGTTCTTCTCCAACCTGGGACGGGTGTACCGGCTGAAGGCCCACGAGATCCCGATGAAGGACCGCACGGCCCGCGGCACCGCCATCGTCAACCTGCTGCCGCTCCAGCCCGACGAGAAGATCCAGACGATCATCGACACGCGCGACTACGAGACGAACCAGTACCTCTTCTTCGCCACGCGCAACGGCCAGGTGAAGAAGACCCGGTTCAGCGAGTACGACTCGTCGCTGCGGGCCGGGCTCATCGCCATCAACCTGCGCGAC
This sequence comes from Acidimicrobiales bacterium, assembly GCA_020439525.1. GTDB lineage: Bacteria > Actinomycetota > Acidimicrobiia > Acidimicrobiales > Iamiaceae > Aquihabitans. The sequence continues at coordinate 7,211 of JAGQSL010000253.1, forward strand.
GGCGACCAGCTGGTGAAGGTGATCCCGGTCAACGACGCCGACGAGATCTTCATGGTCAGCCGGTCGGGCATGACCATCCGCTTCAAGCAGGACGACGTGCGCCCGATGGGCCGCTCCACCGCCGGCGTCCGCGGCATGAAGATGAAGCCCGGCGACGAGGTCGTGTCGTGCGACGTGGCCCGTGACGACACGGCGATCCTGATCGTCACCGACGGCGGCTACGGCAAGCGCACCCAACTCGACCGCTTCAACCTGCAGGGCCGTGGCGGCCAGGGGGTGCGCGGCATCAAGCTCACCGCGAAGAAGGGCTTCGTCGTGTCGGCCTTCATGGTCGGCATCGAAGACGAGATCCTCGCCATCGCCTCCGACGGGGTCGTCACGCGCATGGCCGTGCGCGAGATCTCCTCGCAGGGTCGCGACGCCACGGGCGTCCGGGTCATGAACGTCGAGGGCGACCGGACGGTCGCGGCCGTGGCGCCCGTGCTGTCCGCCGACGATGCCTGATCGACGCGGCCAGGAGGGCCAGGCCGCCCTGCTGGCCCTCGTCGCCCTGCTCCTCGCCGCGGCCGTGATCGCCGGCGTCGGCCACCTCGGTCGCGTCGGTGCCCAGCGCGCGGGGGCCCAAGCCGCGGCCGACGCGGCCGCCCTCGCCGGGGCGGCGGGCGGCCGGGCCGAGGCCGAGCGCCTCGCCGTGGCCAACGGCGCCGAGCTCGTCGCCTTCGTCACCCAGGGGGTCGACGTCGAGGTCACCGTGCAGCGCGGTCCGGTTCGGGCCGTCGCTCGCGCTCGCTGGGACCCGACCCCCATCCCCTAGGCTCGACCCGATGTCCTCCGATCAGACCGGGCCCAAGCGCCCGCCGCGCCCCGGTGGGGGGGCACGCACCCCGGCGAGCCGGCCTCGGCCGGCGTCGACGGGCGAGGGCCGGGCGACCGCCACGATCGCCGCGCCGTCGGCCGGATCGGCGAACGGGTCCGGTTCGGCCCCGATCGACGAGGCCCCGGTCGACGACACCCTGGTCGGCGAGGTCCCCGTCGAGCAGCCCGAGCACGGTCCCGTCGCCGAGCCCGCCGCCCCCCGCCCCGGCCGGCGCCGCGGCCGTCGGGTCAAGCGCGTCGTGCGCCGCGTCGACCTCTGGTCGGTGCTGAAGCTCTCCCTCGTCGTCTACGCGTGCCTGTACGCCGCGATCTTGGCCACGCTCGCCGCCCTCTGGGGCATCGCCTACTCGAGCGGGACGATCGACAACCTCCAGTCGTTCCTCGAGGACGTGGGTCTGGAGGACTTCACCTTCTACGGCAACCAGATGTTCCGGGCGGCCGCCGCGGTCGGCGCCGTCGGGGTGATGGCCGGCACCGTCGTCACCGTCTTGGCCGCGGCGCTGATCAACGTGATCAGCGAGATCACCGGGGGCATCCGCCTCGTCGTGATCGAAGAGGACGTCGAGCGCTAGCGCGCCACCCAAGCGGTTCGCATCGCCGCGGCCGCGCCCGCTACCGTCGGCTCCCGCTCGGGGCTATAGCTCAGTCGGTTAGAGCGCACCCCTGATAAGGGTGAGGTCGCTGGTTCGATTCCAGCTAGCCCCACGACACCCCCGTCTGCCCGGAGGAACCCCGTGACGATGATCCGCCGAGCCCTCGTCGCCCTCGGCATCGCCGGGGGGATCGCCGCGGTGCTGCGGGTCCGAGGCACGGGGGGCACGCCGCCCCAGCGCGGCGGCTGGCGCGAGCTCTCGCCCGACGAGCTGCGCTGATGCGCGTCGCGGTCGTCGGCCTGGGCGCCGTCGGCACCCGGGCCGCCCGACAGCTCACCTCGACCGATGCGGTCGAGGCCGTGGTGTGCTGCGACACCGCCGAGGGTCGCGTCGACGAGGTCGTGTCGGCCCTCGGGCCCAAGGGCGTCGCCCATCGGGGCTCGACCGACGACCTGCCCGACGCCGACGTGGTGGTGCTCGCCACCCCGTGCGGGACCCAGCTCCCCGCAGCGCGCCAGCGGGTGGCGGCGGGCCAGCCGGTGGTGGTCACCTCCGACCGCCTCGACGAGGTGCGCGGCCTGCTCGACCTCGGCCCCGAGGCCGAGGCTCGCGGCACCACCGTGGCGGTGGGCGCCACCTTCTCGCCGGGGCTCACCTGCCTGCTCGCCCGCCTCGCCGCCGACCGCCTCGAGCAGGTCGACGAGATCCACGTCGCCCGCCTCGGCACCGGCGGGCCCGCCTGCGCCCGCCAGCACCACGGCTCGCTCGGCGGCGTCGGCCTCGACTGGCGCGACGGCGGCTGGCAGCGCCGGGCGGCCGGCTCGGGCCGCGAGCTCAGCTGGTTCCCCGATCCCATCGGGGCCGCCGACTGCTACCGCGCCGAGCTGCCCGACGCCCTGCTCCTCGTGCCGGCGTTCCCCGGCGTGGGGCGCGTCACCGCCCGCCTCGCCGCCACCCGCCGCGACCGCCTGACGGCGCGGCTGCCGATGCTCCGGCCGCCCCACCCCGAGGGCGGCCTCGGCGCCGTGCGGGTCGAGGTCCGCGGGCGCAGCGCCGAGGGGATCTCCGTCGAGATCCTCGGGGCGATGGACCGTCCCGGCATCGCCGGTGGGGCGGTGGCTGCGCTGGCCGCGGTCGAGCTCGGTTCCGGTCGGGCCCGGCGTCACGGCGCAGGTGGCCTCGCCGAGCTGGTGGATGCGAGCGCGGTGCTGGTGGAGCTCAACCGGCGGGGCGTGAAGGTGGCCCGCTTCGGCTGAGCACCCTCACACGAGCAGCGCGGTGTAGCTGCTCGTGGCCTGCGACGGGGCGAAGAACCAGCACTCCAGCGCGTAGCGGACGTCGGTCATCTCCGGGGCCAGGTGCGTGCGGTGCAGCAGGATCTCGTCGAAGAGGAGGGCGTCGCCGGCCTCGAACGTCGGGATGATCGTGGCGCCCTCCTGGGCCAGCTCGTCGACCAGCTCCTGGGGCACCGAGATGGGCGACAGGACGCCGTCGACGGGGAGCACCCCGTCGAGGCGCCGGGGGAGGATCTCGAGGCCCGGTGTCGGTCGGTCGCCGCCGCACGCCGACAGCGCGACCCAGACGTTCATGGTCCGCACCTCGTCGCCGAGGAACGAGCCGTCCTGGTGCCAGGCGATGATGCCGAAGTCGGGGAGGGTGCGTCGCAGCGTGGACTTCTGCAGCGAGATCACCGGCCGCTCGCCCAGGTGGCCGGCGATCGCCGGGACGATCCCGGCCGCCTCCAGCTCGGACAGCACGATCTCGGTGCTGCGGGGCGAGTCGGCCAGCCAGGTGCCGCCGCGCTGGGCGACCCACCGGCGCACCGCCCCATCGATCTCGACGAGGGGCTGGTACCAGTCGCTCGCCTCGTCGGCCTCGGCTTGCTTGCTGTCGTGGGTGGCCTCGATCGCTCCGGCGAGGCGTTCGACCTGGTCGGGCGCCAGCGCCCCGCGGACGATCAGGGCGCCGTGGTGGGCCACCGCCCCGCCGAGCAGCTCGGTGGTCAGCGCGCCGGCGCGCACCTCCGGGAAGCGACCGCGGACCTCGGGGAACGGGTCGTCGTAGCGCGGCGGCCAGTCGCCCCGTCCGGCCTGCTCGCGGGCCACCGCCCCCGCCTGCAGGCGCAGCGACCGGATCTGCTCCTCGCACCCCTCGGCCTGGCCGCGGCGGTGGAGGGCCACGAGCAGGTCGAGGGCTGCGTCGACCTGGCCCGCCTCGGCGAGCCGGTCGACCTCGGCGCGGACCTCGTCGGGCGAGGGCGCGGGCGCGGCCGGTGCGCTCGCCTCCTTGCGGAACCGTCGGAACCTCACGCGCCCTCCTCTCGACCCGGCGCACGCTACCGGCCTCGGGCGCTGCGGTCCCGAGCCGGCGGGTCGGCCCCTGAGTAGCGTGCCGCCCATGCCCACCCGGACCCGCTTCCCCCGACGCCGTCGCCGCACCGGCACGGCTGCGCAGTACGAGGTGTTCGGGGCCACCCTGCCCCCGCGTCGGGTGCGATGGGCGAAGGGGGCGTACGAGTGGCTGTCGATCCCGTTCGCCGCCACCTTCCTCCTGAGCGGGAAGATCCACGAGGCCTACGCCATGAGCTGGTGGCAGAAGGTCCGCCTGGCCCACCGCCTGTACCGCAACACCCAGGTGCTGCCCACCCTCACCTCGTACCGGGCCCACCTGGCCATGGCGGCCAAGCTGCTCGGCACCTCGCCGAAGACCAAGGGCGTGGTGGTGGAGTGCGGCTGCTTCCAGGGCGGCGCGACCGCGAACCTCTCGATCCTGTGCGACCTCGTCGATCGCGACCTCATCGTCTACGACTCGTTCGAGGGCCTGCCGCCGGCGGAGGAGACCGACCGGTACGCCTCGGCGGAGGGCGAGGGGTTCCTGCGGGCCGAGCTCGACGACGTGAAGGCGAACGTCGCCGCTCACGGCGTGATCGAGCGCTGCACGTTCCGCAAGGGCTGGTTCGACCAGACGCTCCCGCAGCACACCGAGCCGATCGTGCTCGCCTTCCTCGACGTCGACTACCAGGCCAGCCTCCACACCTGCGTGAAGGAGCTCTGGCCTCGGCTCACCAAGCACGGCCACGTCTTCATCGACGAGTACGTGTACGTCGACTACTGCGCCCTGTTCTTCTCCGAGTCGTGGTGGCGCACCCACCTCGACCTCGATCCGCCCGGGATCATGGGCGTCGGCACGGGCGTCGGGGTCGGCCAGTACTACCTCGGCCCGTACCCCGGCACCCCGATGCAGGCGAGCACGAGCCTGGCCTACACGCGCAAGGACTTCCGCGGCCGCTGGACCTACGTCGCCCCCGACGAGCCCATCCCCGGCTGATCCCACGCTGGGTGGTACGTTCACTACGAAAAGCGAGATCGGTTGGGTCGAACGGCTCAATTCCCCCGCTGCGGGGCCGATCCAGGGATGTTTCGCGCAGAAATCGCTCAAGTCGGCTCCGCCTGCACCCGTAACCCGTGTCACCCACTGGACACGGGTGAACACAGGAGAGGGCGATGACCACGAGCAACACCACCGATCGAGAGACCAAGCAGCTGATCGAGGACCACCTGCCGCTGGTGCGGCACGTCGTCTTCCAGGTGGCGGTGAACTTCCCCCGCCACGTCGATCGCGAGGAGCTGGCCACCGCCGGCGCCCTCGGGCTGGTCGAGGCGGCCCGCCGCTACGACGAGAGCCGGGGCGTCCCGTTCGATCGCTTCGCCGCCCAGCGCATCCGCGGCGCCATCCTCGACGCCGTGCGGGCGGCCGACTGGGCCCCTCGCTCGGTGCGCAACCTCGCTCGACGGCTCGAGGCCATCGAGCAGCGCCTGGCCAGCAACCTCGGTCGCATGCCCTCCGCGGAGGAGACCGCCGAGGCGCTCGGCGTCAGCCAGGACGAGCTGCGCCGGCTGCAGGACAAGATGTTCCGCTCGGTCGTGCTCGCCCTCGAGTACGACGTGAACGACGGCGACGAGGACCTCACGCTCGTCGAGGTGCTCACCGACGACTCGACCCTCGAGCCCTGCGAGGAGCTCGAGAACCGTGAGCTCCACAGCTACCTGCGCGACGCGGTGCACCTGCTCCCCGAGCGCCACCGCATCGTGGTGGTCGGCTACTTCCTCGAGGGGCGCAAGTCCCAGGAGCTCGCCACCTTCCTCGGCGTGACCGAGTCGCGCATCTCCCAGCTGCGCTCGGAGGCGCTCGAGATGCTCCGCGAGGGCATCACCGCCCAGTACGAGTCCGACCACGGCATCGACCTCGACGCCCCGCAGGGTCGGGTGGCCCGCCGCAAGGCGACCTACGCCGCCGCCATCGGCGATGCCTCGCACTGGCACGACCGCATCGGCGAGGACCGCTACGCCACCGCCTGATCTCGGATCGCCCGCCTCTCGCAGGCGTGTCCACGGCGCCGGGCCCTTCGGGGCCCGGCGCTGTCGCGTCCGGCGGGCTCGCGCTCAGCGCAGGAAGTCGACGAGGTCGGGCATGCGCAGGCGCGCCGCCGTGCCCAGCACCGACTCGAGGGCGGCACCGCGCGCCAGCCGATCGAGCTCGGCGTTGCGGACCGGTCGGCCGGTCCCACGCCCGCCGGGCTCGGCCGGGGCGCCCACCCCGACGCCCACCGGTTCGCACGCCAGGGCCTCGAGGCCGACCCTCGCCGAGCAGGCGTTCTGGTGGGCGACGACGTCGATCTCGTCGACGAGGCGGGTGAGCACGTCGTGGTGGTCGCGCAAGATGGCGGGCCACGGCCCGGTGGCCACCGTCGCGAGGTCACGCAGCGTGGCCCCGGCCACGAGCTGGGCCACCGTGGCGGCGCGCAGCAGGTCGAGCTCGCGCGCCCGGGCGCGGGCCCGCTCCACCTCACGGGTCGCCCGGGGGAGGAACCGAGCTTCGTCCGCCGTGAGCAGGAGCTTCGTCTCGATGAGCTTGAAGAGGAGGTGCTCGAGGGCGTCGCCCTCGCGCTCCAGGATGCTGCCGACTCGTTCCATGCTCGCCACCCATCGGCGCCCGCCACGCAGGGTGAAGCAATCGCGTCGGATTCGTCTCGCAGCGCGGTCGGCGGACCATCCGCCCGGTGGGCGACGCGCCGCGGCAGGATCGTCGCCGTGATCGTCGACCGGGCCGTGTACCGAGGCGGTCGGCGCCTGAGCGACGCCGACGCGGCGACGGCCCGCCAGGACGGGGATCTGCTCTGGATCGGCCTGCACGAGCCGACGCCCGAGGAGTTCGGCGCGGTCACAGCCGAGTTCGAGCTGCACGACCTGCTCGTCGAGGACGCCCTCAAGGCGCACCAGCGCCCGAAGGTCGAGCGCTACGGCGACGTCGCCTTCGTCGTGGCCAAGACGGCCGCCTACGACGCGCCCGACGACGTGGTGATCGGCGAGCTGCAGCTCATCGTCGGGCCCGGCTTCGTGCTCTCCCTCCGTCACGGGGACGGATCGCCGCTCGCCGCGGTGCGCCGACGCCTCGAGGGCGACGCCGCCCTGCTCGCCCACGGCGGCGCGGCGGTGCTGTACGCGGCGATCGATGCGGTGGTCGACGACTACGCGCTGGTGATCGAGGAGCTCGAGGTCGACGTCGACGAAGCCGAGGCGGCGGTCTTCAGCGACGATCGCGACAACCCCGCGGCGCGCATCTTCGGCCTGAAGCGCCAGGTGCTCGAGCTGCTCCGCAACGTGGTGCCCATGGGCGAGCTGCTCCGCGACCTGATGGTGGCCCAGGTGGTGGTGGTCGACGACGAGCTGCGGCTCGGGTTCCGCGACGTCGACGACCACCTCCAGCGCGTCCTCAGCCGCCTCGAGCTGGTGCGCGACGTGCTGTCCGACGCCCTCGACGCCAACCTGGCGCAGGTGGGCGTGCGCCAGAACGACGATATGCGCACCATCTCGGCCTGGGCGGCGATCATCGCCGCCCCCACGCTGCTCGCCGGGGTGTGGGGCATGAACTTCTCGCACATGCCCGAGCTCAGCTGGTCGGTGGGGTACCCGATCGCCGTGGGGTCGATGGCGGTCGTGGCCGGGGTGCTCTGGTGGCGGTTCCGGCGGGTCGGCTGGATCTGAGGACCATCCCCGCGGCCACCGCCAGCCCCACCCCGAGGGCGGCGGCGGTGACCCCCCGGTCGACGCCGTAGGGGAGCGAGGTGGGCAGCACGGCGCTGGTGAGCACGGCGGCGCGTGCCACCGCCCACCCCAGAAGGCCGGCGGCGGCCAGGGCGGTGGCGACCGGGCGCAGGCGCACCGGGCCCACGAGCGCGCCGACGACGCCGATAGCGCCGAGCGCCGAGACGACGACGGCCACGGGCCACCCGGCGGTGCCGGGCGGGGCGTCG
>JAGQSL010000021.1:0-2480 GCA_020439525.1 Acidimicrobiales bacterium
ACGTGACCCTGGTCCCGTTCATCGGCCCGTCGGGCGAGCAGAAGACCAAGCCCACCCAGCACTCGGTCACCGAGCTGCGCAGCCGGGGCATCCAGCCCGACATCATCGTGTGCCGCTCCGAGGCGGCGGTGCCGCCGGACCTGAAGCGCAAGATCTCCAACCTCTGCGACGTGCCGCCCCAGGCGGTGGTCAACGCGGCCGACGCCGGCAACATCTACGAGATCCCCCTGGTGCTCCACGAGGAGGGGCTCGACGCCGAGGTGTGCTCGATCCTGCGGCTCGACGACGTCGCCCCCGACCTCACCGAGTGGGAGGCGCTCGTCGATCGGGTCGAGGCGGCCACCAAGCCCGTCCGCATCGGCATCATCGGCAAGTACGTGACGCTCATCGACGCGTACCTGTCGGTGGTCGAGGCCACCAAGCACGGAGGCTTCCACCACGGCGCCAAGGTCGAGGTCGAGTGGATCCAGGCGGAGGAGGTCGAGGGGCTCCTGGCCGCCGGCCGCCTCCGCGACCTCGACGGCCTCGTCATCCCCGGAGGGTTCGGGGAGCGCGGCACCGAGGGCAAGATCGCGGCCGCCGCCTACGCCCGTGAGCACAAGATCCCCTGCCTCGGACTCTGCCTGGGCCTGCAGATGATGGTCATCGAGTACGGGCGCAACGTGCTCGGGCTGACGGGCGCCAACTCCACCGAGCTCGATCCCCAGACGCCCCACCCGGTGATCGACCTGATGGACTCGCAGCGCGACGTCACCGACATGGGCGGCACCATGCGCCTCGGGGCCTACGTCGCCGAGCTGCAGCCCGGCTCCAAGGTGGCCGAGGCCTACGGCAAGACCGTGGTCTCCGAGCGCCACCGGCACCGCTACGAGTTCAACCCCCGCTACCGCAGCCAGTACGAGGCATCGGACCTGTGGCTGTCGGGCTCGTCGCCCGACCACCGGCTGGTCGAGTTCGTGGAGCTGCGCGACCACCCGTTCTGGGTCGGCACCCAGGCCCACCCCGAGTTCAAGAGCCGGCCCACCAACCCGGCGCCGCTGTTCCGCGACTTCGTGGGCGCGGCGCTGGCCCGGGCCGAGGACCGCAACCCGCACCTGTTCGACCTGGACGCGCCGGCGACGGCAGCGGTCGACGCCTGAGCGTGGCCGGCTTCCGCCACCTCGGCGATCGGGAGGTGGCGGCGGGCTACCGGATCCGTCTGGTGCGGGCGACGTTCGAGGCACCCGATGGCTCGACCTTCGAGCGCGACGTCGTCCGCGACAAGCGCGTCGTCGCGGTCGTCCCGCTCCTCGACGACGCTCGCCACGTGCTGCTGGTCCGCCAGTACCGGGGCCCCGTGGACCGCGAGATGCTCGAGATCCCGGCGGGGCTCTGCGACGTGGAGGGCGAGGACGACCCCGAGGTGACCGCCCGGCGCGAGCTCGCCGAGGAGATCGGCCGGGCGGCGGGCTCGCTCGAGCTGCTGGCCCAGGTGCACCAGTCCGCCGGCATCTCCGACGAGCACGGCCTGATCTACCTGGGTCGCCAGCTGCGCGAGGTGCCCGACGATCGCCAGGGCGTGGAGGAGGCCCACATGGTCGTCGAGCGCTTCGACCTCGCCGACCTCGACGAAGCGATCGCGTCGGGTGCGCTCACCGATGCCAAGACCCTGATCGGGCTCCTGCGCACGCGCGACCTGCTCCGCGCCGAGCGATGACGGTGGGCGAGACCCGGGGCCTCGCCGACGACCTACCCGTCGAGGTCGAGGACTTCCTCACCGCCCTGCGGGTGGAGCGGGGCCGCTCGACCAACACCCTGCGCGCCTACGCCAACGACCTGCGGCGCTACGTGACCTGGCTCGACGGTCGTGGCGCCTCCATCGGCGAGGTCGAGGAGACCGACGTGGAGGCCTACATCGCCGAGCTCCGGGCCGGCGAGCTCTCGCCCGCCACCGTGAAGCGCACGCTGGTCTCGGTGCGGGGGCTGCACCGGTTCCTCGCCGGCGAGCACGAGGGGGTGGCCGACCCGGCGGCGGCCGTCGAGGTGCCCCGCACACCGAAGGGCCTGCCCAAGGCGCTCTCCGAGGCCGAGGTCGATCGGCTCCTCTCCTCGGTCGCTCCCGTCACGCCCGTCGCTCGCCGCGACCGGGCCATCCTCGAGCTGCTGTACGGCACCGGGATCCGCATCGGTGAGCTGTGCGGCACCCGGCTCACCGACCTCGACCTCGATGCGGCCCTGCTCCGCGTCCTCGGCAAGGGCGCCAAGGAGCGGATCGTGCCCCTCGGCCGCCATGCCAGCCGGGCGCTGGTCGACTGGCTCGGCCCCGAGGGCCGACCCCACCTCGAGCCCGAGCGCTGGGCTCGCCGCGACGACGCCGATGCGCTGTTCCTCAACCAGCGCGGTGGGCGGTTGCAGCGCCAGGGCGCCTGGCTCGCGGTGCGCCGCGCGGGTGACGCCGTCGGGCTCGGCGGCGTGCTCACGCCCCACGTGCTGCGCCACTC